>CACYDS010000038.1 GCA_902773285.1 uncultured Pseudomonadota bacterium
AAATATAGCTATAGTATTAACTAATAGCCCCCCCCCGAATACATAACTTTTACTTATCATCTTCTTCTCCATTATAAAAAACCACTGGGAACAATCCCATCTAATAAATAGACTAACATATTTTTGGGGAGTGTGCAAATTTAGTTTGGTGATTAAATGATACTATGCCTGTCAAGGTCAGCGCCTGAATGGCTCTGAGCAAAGCGTACCTTGACAGGCTTTAAGGGGGGCGATGTTGTAAAATATAAACATACCACATCGCACCCTCGCCACTTGTTATCTATTGGATAATTTTCTTTCATAAAATTAACGATTATTTTACCGATTTTGTCAGAAGCTAAGTTTGTACCTAATTATCCTGGGTTAGCAAGAGATGGCAGGAATTAAAAATATTCTTTCAGGCATGAATAAATTGCGCCTGAGCAATATATATGCAGCTACTTCAAGACAAAATGAATTTTTGCGAGTCATCATTTCTGAAAACGGCTTGCAATTGAGTCATATTGATGATGAACACATTAAACAGAAAATCGAAATTGAAATTGCGCAAAAATCGACAATTTTTGAATATCTACACAAATTTCCGCTACTGCCGCTGGATATCATTATTTCCAGCAGCACAATGTCATGTCGCTCTATATCTTTGAATAATTTGCGTAAAAAAGATATGGAAATGTTGGCTAGGAATATTCTAAGTGGCAAGAACGGGTTAATAAATTTGGTATGTTATGAGAAGAAGTTTTCGTATATAGCAGGAACATCGACACTATGCAATATGAAATTGGCGCCAACTTTAGCAAGGGTTTTGCGCGAATTGCTTGATATTGGAAACCCCATACGGACCACAATTACAAGCCCGCTTTGGATCGTCAGGAGCTATCTTCAAACGTATCCGATTGAGACGAGTAAATTTGCAGCACAAATCTTCGCAGTAAATGCAAGTTTGAACAAGGAAATAATAGTCCTTCACAATGAGCAATATGTCTTTTACAAAAAGGGAATTACACAAGGTTTTAATGAAAAAGCCGAGATAGATGATGCAATTAAATTTCTCAATCAGACCTTTAATATAGATATTAACAATGTTGCTATTTATAGATTTAATGACGCAACATTTGATACATTCACCAAAAGTGTAGATGCAGATATGATGCTGATTTCTCAGACAGAAAACTACTCCGCTGTTAATAAGGTAGTGAATTTAAATTTTGTTGCAAAATCTGTTTGTTTGGGCCTTTTGTTGTGTCTGAGTATAAACAGTATTTCTAATGTTATCGAGATTTTTAATTACAATAATCGGATAAATAAAATACAGAAAATGACTACTTCCGTTGGAACAGATATAGTAAACGAAATTGCTCTATGGAAAAATTTAAATAATTATATATTTTTGAAGCCATTAAATATTAAATCCAAATTAACAGAAAAATTCAAGACAATGCGTAAAAAAATTCAAAATATTTCGATAAAAATAGATAAGAAAACAAAACAGCCAATTTTTAGTGCCATATATGAGAATGACTGAAATAGCGCTATTTATAGAGAGAAATAAAACATACGCATTGTCAATTTTGGCAATGCTTGTAGTGTCGGTATTTGCATCTCTGTATAAGAGCAACGAATTTTCAAAGTACGAACAACTTGAAGAGGAAATGACTCCGATTATAAGCATCTCCAAGGATAATGAAACACTGAATTTTATAAAAAATCACAAATTTAGTGGACAAAATTCCGATATTAAGAATTTTATGCAAACAGTTGCAAAAAAAACTTATTCTAAAATTTCTTTAATTGAAAAAGTTGCAGAGAAAAAGATTGATCAAATAAATGTTACTAAGTTTAAAATAACTGGTTTATTTTGGCATGATATGTTTATATTTGAATTCCTTGACAAGATTCAAAGTTTTGCCCCGGGATTTTTAAATATAGACCATGTCGAAATCAATAAAATAACTAAACAAATAGGGCAGAAACCGATATTGAAATTGGAGTTAATATGCGAAATATTTCAAAAATTGTAGTAGCGATCTGTGCAATAAGTAATGTTGCTTTTTGCGACACACAGGAATCATTTTTTATGAGTGATTCTGATTCTAAAAAGGCTATTTTATTGGCAAAACAATACGGGAAATCCGATTCAAATGAAGACACAAATTTTAAATTATCAGGTATATTTTTTATCGATGAAATGAATTGGACGATTTGGCTAAACGGAGCCCCATACTCAGAGGCTGGGCAACACGGCAATTTCTCCATAGATGAGGTATCCGAAAACGAGGTTATCGTCACAACATCATCAGGAGAAACATTTGCGTTGTCAGTAGAATAAATATACACTTCCCTGTCAAGGTCTTCGGCCAAAGGTCGAGAGCGTATGCGTACCTTGACAGGGTTTATGGCGCAATGTGATAAAATTTAATAAGCCACATTGCGCCTTTCATGCTACATCTGAGTAGCGTACAATTCCTGCATGAGCCTGTGTACGCTGTTTGTGCGAGCCACGATGTCTTTCCATTTTTTCAAAATTACAATTTTTTGGTCATTTCGAATTTTAAAGCTACCAGAATCTTCTGCCACGACGCTAGAGTTCAGGAACTTCATAAGTCCTTCTATGCTTTTACACTTGTTTTCATGAAACGAAAACGTAATACCATTTGATCCTACATCGAGCTTTTCGACATTATTTTCCAGACACAATAATTTGATTTTTATCAAAATCAGCAAGTTTCTTGTTTCAAATGGAATTGCTCCAAATCGATCAGATAACTCATACTCCATTGCGTCAACAGCCGATTCTGTATCAAGTGCACCTATGCGCCGATACATTTCTAGTCTTAGAGCCGAATCGCCGATATAATACTCTGGTATCAGAGCTGGTATGCCTAAGTTAATTTGAATTTCACTTTTGTTGGATTGTTGTTTTTGTTCTCCTGATTTAAGCATGAGAATCGCCTCTTGCAACATAGATTGATAAAGCTCAACTCCAACTTCTTTGATATATCCTGATTGTTCCTCTCCCAACAAATTACCTGCACCACGAATATCAAGATCATAAGACGCCAAATTAAAACCAGTTCCGAGTTTATTCAAATTGCTCAGGACGTCCAAACGTTTTTTAGCTGCATCACTTAAGACCTTTGATTTATCCAAAAGTAAATATGCATAAGCCTGGCGTTTTGCCCGCCCTACTCGCCCACGCAGTTGATAAAGCTGAGACAGTCCAAATAAATCAAATCGGTGGATCAAAATTGTATTGGCATTCGGAATATCGATTCCAGAATCTATAATATTTGTTGAAACTAGTACATCGATTTTACAATCACAAAAATCACGCAAAATTTCTTCAAGAGTTGCCATTTTCCCGTGCGCCCTAGCTATTTGCAATTCCGGAAAAAGTTTTGAAATGTGCTCATAAATTTCATCTAGAAATTCAATCCGCGGAGTTACAACAAAAACCTGACCTCCAATTTTTGTTTCCTGCTCTATGGCCTGTCTAAGTATCTCATCATCGTAATCGCACACCAAAGTTTTTACAGGCAATCTATCCGTCGGCGGGGTTGTAATCATGCTCAGTTCTTTTACCCCGGACATTGCTAGTTGCAAAGTACGCGGTATTGGAGTTGCGCTTAATGTCACGAAATGCGTCGTTGCGTGATGCTTTTTCAAAAATTCTTTTTGTTTTACTCCGAAATGTTGTTCTTCATCAATAATTACAAGCCCAAGATCCGCGAATTCAATCTTTTCAGACAAAACAGCATGAGTTGCGATGATAATCTGAATTTTTCCTGATTTGATATCCGCCAAACTCCGCTGAAACTCTGCTTTTGACACAAATCGCGAAAGTTGACAAACTTCAATGTCAAAACCATCAAATCGCTTTTGAAAATTTTTGTAATGTTGCATAACTAGAATAGTCGTCGGCGCCAGCAATACAACCTGTTTTAATGAAGAGGCAACTATAAATGAGGCCCTTAGTGCAACTTCTGTTTTCCCAAATCCGACATCTCCGCAAATTAACCTATCCATTGGAGTTTCTGAAGTTAAATCGTCGATAACATCGTCAATAGCAGATAGTTGATCCTCAGTCTCTTTATGTCCAAAACCTCGGCAAAATTTCTCATAATCATCAGGAATTTCGAATGATTTTATCTTTTGCATCTTGCGTTTTGCCGCCAGTTGCAAAAGGTCATTTGCGATAACTAGCAATTTTTTATATACTCTCTGTTTGCGATTAATCCACGCATTGCTCTTCAAATAGTCGGGCTGTATATTAGAATCGGCATCGCTGTACCGCGAAATTAAATTTATATTTTCGATAGGAATATACAGTTTGTCATTGTTTTGATAACGTAGCACTATACAATCATGAGAGATATCAGCGACATTTAGATTCACTAACCCATCAAAAATGGCTATGCCGTATTTTTCATGCACAACAAAATCTCCAACGGACAATTTAGAATAATCCTTGAAGAAATCCTTTGAGCTTTTTTTGCGACTAAATTTTAACTCTTCCCCAAATAGGTTTTGTTCTGTATATACGATTAATTTATCTGATCTAAATCCGGTATTTAAATCAGAGATCAGTAAATTCAACTCATCTTCAGTTGCTTCTGAAAATGCTGTTATTTTTTTAGCATTTTTATCTTTTAATAGATTTTTTGTTATATTATATGCACCATTGGTTTTTAACGAAAAAATGGTAGTGTGTTTTAATTTGTTTAATAAATTATGAAGTTCAATTTCATTTCTAATGTCATATTTTTCACTCATAGGTTTAAAGTTAGGGTTGCTCGCGAATGGATTTAATTCGTAGAATTCAAATCTTTTTGTAACGTCACTTACCGCATCAGTGAATATTTCTGCAACTGGCAAGACATTTGAGAAATGTTTATATTTCTCAGCGCATCTTTCGAAGAATATTTTATTATGCTTCTGCAATTCAAAATCAAAAATAAACCTGGTGGCTTCTGGGAAGTAGTTCAAAATGCTTACCGTTCCCTCATGAAAACAGCTTTGAAACCATTCAATTCCTGGAAAATAATTTCCGTTTGCTACCGCTTCCTTTACTCGTTCATCGTTAAACATATATTTCTGTTTAAACAAATATTGCGCTTTCTCATCTAAAATTATTTCTGCACATTTGATAACATCTACAATTTCTATTTCTTTTATGCTAAGTTGGGAAACATTATCGAATTCTTTTATTGATTCAATTTGATTTTCAATAAATTCTAGTCTTATTGGATTTTGCATATCTGGAATGTAAACATCAACGATACTTCCTCTTACAGCAAAAGTTCCGGTAGTATTAACCACCGAAGTTCTCATGTATCCAAGGGCTACCAACTTGTTTATTAAAGTCGGTATAAAATATGTGCAGCCTTTTGTTATTTCTAATTTTTCAGAAAAAAAACTTATATCTGCAACTCTATAATTCAAGGCTACTACATCTGTTATCACAATCCTGGGACTTCGGTTTATGATATGAGATAGCGCAACAGCCCTCCGTTTAAATACGTCATAATCAAAAACTGCAGTGTCATATATATCAGAGGCAAAAGAATCAAGATATTCCGCCGACATTCTTGATTTAAATACCGAATAAACATGGCGCGCTAATGTGCTATCCGAGAACACAATGACATAGCGCTCATGAGGGTAATCACAAAATGGCAACCATTCTGGCGATATACCCTCAAATGTAGATTTCATTATCGTACTTTTGGTGTTTGCGTTTCGGCGAAGTTCAAAGTTGTGGCAATCATCATTTGCAACCCATCACGTATAATAATAAATGGCACGGGCTTATTTTTCTTCATAGGATTCTTTGCGGCCTTCTCCATTATTTGCTTTAATTGCGCAACGCTTGTGATTTTTTTATTATCGGCAGAAATGAAGCCATCTCCTGTCAAAAACGTCGGACCAAAAAATGTAGTATTTTGTTCTTCATCAACTTTAGATACTATAACCTTAACGTCCTCTGGATAGTCAGATTTATATTGTTCCGGAATGGTCGAAACAGTTATTCCAAGACAATCTATTTTGGCTTCCGTTTTATTTGTTTCTGGTGTAGGCGTATTCGTATCTTTGTCTCCTACCGCCCCATCCTTTATTGCCTTCTCGAAATCTCCAACCTTTACAGACATTTCAACCGCTCCCCAAGGTTGGGCGCTATCACCCCCCTGTTGCCGCCATACTTTTACCTTTGCTGAATTACCAATTTTTGTCATGCCGACCGCCATTTGCAGCGAACAAGTCTCTGAAATCTTCTTGCCATCAAATTCGATGATTATGTCCCCAACCCGTATACCAGCTTTTGCCGCAGGGCTATTAGGGACAACTTTTGCCACGTATGCCCCATAAATTTTCGATGAATCCAGTGAACTCTGCTGTATCAATCCGACGCTTTCTGCTTGTTTCGCGCCCACAGCATGTACTTCTGCGCCAAGCCAACCTCGGAATGTCCGCTTATGTTCAATCAGTTGAGATACCGTTGCTTGAGCTATATTGGACGGAATAGCGAAGCCAATACCAATATTACCTCCACTTGTTGAAAATATAGCATTATTTATACCAACTACTTTGCCGTGAACATCCAGAAGAGCCCCACCTGAGTTCCCCATATTTATAGGAGCACTATGCTGTATAAAATTGTCAGTTAAACTCATAGAGTTTTTGCCCATAGCAATATTGCGCCCCGTGGCTGATACAATACCGCTAGTCACTGTACTCCCGAGACCAAACGGATTTCCGATAGCTATAACAAAATTTCCCTCATGCAATTTCGATGAATCCCCCCATTCCATTGGAACAATTTTCTTGCCAGCCTTGTGCAATTCATTCAGCGGCACCGAAAGAACAGCAATATCTGTTCTTGCATCCACCGCATGAACCTTGGCAGGCAACTCTGTTTTGTCAGACAAAAATACCACAACTTTTTTGGCTCTCTCCACAACATGATTATTTGTTACAATGTACGCCACATCCTTATCTACCCTTATTATGAATCCAGATCCTAAAGCATTTGCCTTACGTACCTGCGATTTTCGTTGAGGAAAATTGAAAAAATCCTTGAACAAATCATCGAACGGTCCACCTCTAAAAATATCAGGAATATCTAGTCTTCCGCTACCGGTTTCCACCAATTGCATAGTTGCAACATTCACAACAGAATGCATGGCTTTCTTGGCAATGTCTTCAAATCCTTTTTCAAAACTTATACGTAAATCTTTTTTGTCATCGTTTTGAATGCCCTTTCCTTCTTCTGCGGCTATACTTGCATCTGCAGTAGGAGCCGATTGTGCATCAACGGATGTATTGCTCGAACTAGATGTATCACCGACTGCATTTTCTGCATCAGCGCTATCTTGTTCATTTCCGGCATCGGTGCTTCCGACGCATTCCAAAATATATCCTCTACAATTTTCCCATGCAACCACGGCCCCCAAAATGGCAGTGGTGTACGCAACAAGCCTTATAAATTTCATTTTCTTCCCAAACAAAACTACATATAATCCATATAGATTTTAACATAATTTTCCCACTCGAGTAAATTCGACCAAAAATAAAATTTCATTTGTTCCGACACCGAATTTAGGTTAGAATCTATGTTGTCACTGTTGTGAAATTCCATATGTCGCGATTTATATTTGTAACCGGCGGAGTTATGTCATCTTTGGGCAAAGGCATTGCTTCAGCAAGTATCGGGGCGTTACTGCAACTTCGCGGATATTCCGTAAAGATGAAGAAGTTGGATCCTTATATAAATGTGGATCCTGGAACCATGAGTCCATATAAACACGGCGAAGTTTTTGTTATGGAAGACGGATGCGAAGCAGACCTTGATTTCGGACATTACGAAAGGTTTACGGGAATTTGTTGTTCAAGAGAGGATTCTCTAACTACCGGACGAGTATACGAAAAGGTGCTGAATAAAGAACGTCATGGAGATTATCTTGGTTCTGATATACAGGTAATCCCGCATATTACAAATGAGATAAAGGATTTTATTACACAAAATTCCGATAATGTTGATTTTACAATATGTGAAATCGGTGGTACGGTTGGTGATATAGAAGGATTGCCATATATAGAGGCTTTGAGACAACTCTCTATGGAACTTGGTAAAGAACGCACGATGCGTATACATCTGACATTTTTGCCATATATAAAGGTTGCAGGAGAATTGAAAAGCAAGCCAACACAACATTCGGTTAAGCAGTTGCAAAGTATGGGTATCCAGCCGGATATTTTGCTTTGTCGGAGCGAAAAACCTTTAACCGAGGAGATAAAAACAAAGTTGTCGATGTTTTGTAGCGTCCAAAAAGATAACGTAATGGCTGCGTTGGATGCCGCTAATATCTACCTTATACCAAATCAGTACCATACTGAAGGACTTGATAGGCAAATTTGCAAACATTTCGGTCTTTCCGATAAGAGCACCGAAGAGCATGTTGCCGTTGCCATAAAAAATAAATGGGCAAAACTGACGGAAGTAATACTAAATCCGAAACGCGCAATTAAAATAGCGGTAATTGGGAAGTACACAAAGTTGAAAGATGCGTACCTTTCTCTAACACAAGCGATTGCGCACGCCGGATATTCCAATAATGCGCAAGTTGATATATCTTGGATAAATGCCGAAGATACATCGGAGGCAATAGAAAAACAATTGAATGATGTTAGGTGTATTATTGTTCCTGGTGGATTTAGTCCACGTGGAGTTGAGGGGAAAATGCATGCGATAAAGTATGCAAGGGAGCACAACATACCATTTTTAGGTATATGCTTAGGATTGCAACTCTCAGTTATAGAGGCATGCCGAAATGTGGGTAATCTGAAGGACGCAACGAGCAGAGAATTTACCGACACAGGAAGTTTTGTCATAGATTTTATGAAAAATTGGAACAAAAAAGGTGAGATGGAGATACGTTTGCAGGATGGAAACAAGGGCGGAACAATGCGACTCGGAAGCTATGAATGCAGACTCAAAGAAGGCACCTTGGCAAGCAAAGTTTATGGCAGGACAGATATAACTGAACGACATCGCCATAGATATGAGGTAAATTACGCTCAGTATAAGGACATTATTGATGCTTCGGGAATAATCGTATCTGGCACATCTATTGATGGAACTTTGCCAGAAGTGATAGAGCGCAATGACCATCCATTTTTCATAGCGACTCAAGCTCATCCAGAGTTCAAGTCAAGCCCGTTATCCTCACATCCGTTGTTCTATTCGCTCATAAAAGCAGGACTTGAGATCAATTAGTTGACTGAGCCAGCACGTGACAAACGCAAGCTGTTGGCTGGCGCCTGGATGTGTTATAGGCGGCTCTATAGCTTAGAGCTTTATCTTTGAACAATATGTGAGGAGAGAGCGAGCAATATGAACGTTGGAGTGATTAGTACAGTGTGATTTACTAGGACGTAAAATTTGCAGATAGCTTGAGAGATATGCCAGACAAGATATTTGCCTATTCATCAAAACTGTGGTAACCTATTTCTTAGAGGGAATTATTTTTAAGCGAATTTAATTATGTTAAATAAATATTTATTTGGGCTATTAGTTAATACTATAGCTATATTTGCTTCTATTTCGAGTGATGTTGTAGCCTACGAAGATATATATGATTTGAGAAGTAAATTAAATCAGATAGCTTGGAATATGGATTGTAGTTTCAGAGAGGTTTGTATTCAGGACGATATCGACGCTAACAAGGATACGGAAGAAAATGCCTGGATCCTTGATCAAGAATATGAAGAATCCAGAACAAAAGTGATAGGTGAAGCTATAGGTGATTGTGTTGCCGGAAAGAATGAGTT
>CACYDS010000039.1 GCA_902773285.1 uncultured Pseudomonadota bacterium
TGCGAACATTATCTGCGACACACCAGAAACTAAGTGCATTCTCCATATCCGGATGTTTGCGAATTCTGCTGATAAAAACATCATTGTGAGAAGCGCAATCTATCGGTGTTGCGTATTCATATTGCTCAGGATTGTCAATAATCGTAATGCCTTCAAACTTGCTAAGCACTTGATGCACAAAATGTATATCGATATTTTTTTCAAATCGAGCGAAAACCGATACTGCATGTCCAACAATAACTGGCACCCGAACGCAAGTCGCTGTTATGATGATGTCCGATTTATTCAATATTTTTTTTGTTTCATTCATCATCTTCAGCTCTTCTTTTGTATATGCAGAACTAGAAAACTCATCAATTTGCGGAATTGCATTAAATGCGATTTGGCGTTTAAAGTGGTGCGGAGTTGTGGATTTGCCACATAACACCAGTTCTGTTTGTTTAATCAATTCATCAACGCCTTTTTGTCCGGCGCCAGATGTAGCTTGGTACGTTGATGCCACAACTTCTTTTAATCTGAATGCATCATGCAATGGTTTGAGTGCCATTACCATTTGTATGGTGGAACAGTTTGGATTTGATATTATCTTCGAGTTATATTTTTTTATGGCGTCAAAATTTATTTCAGGAACAATTAGTGGAATATCTTCCTTCATTCTGAAAAATGAAGTGTTGTCTATGACAATACATCCGCTTTCTGCCACTTGAGGCGCATATTGAGCTGATACAGTCGAACCAGCTGAAAACAATGCATAGTCATAGTCAGAAAAACTTACGGAGTTTATACTTCTCACATTCAGTGAATCTTCTCCATAAAGAATTGTTTTTCCGACACTCTGCTCGGATGCTACTACTCCTATATTTCGGGCTGGCACTCCGACGTCTTGCAGTATCAACAGCATCTCGCGCCCAACTCGTCCGGTCGCCCCGACAATTAGTATTTTCTTATTTTTCATATCTTGGTATAGAATGCAAATCTATGCACCATTTTACCAAATCCTTTTATTATTTTACACAAAGACAGATGCTTGCCAGTTTTTGTCAAAATAGCAGAACATCCCCAGCTATGCTGAGGATGTTCTGTGCGTTATTATTAGAATCTGCGGCCCAAACCCAGTTTGATTGTATGAGATGTTACTTTGACCTTCTTTAATTCAGGCATTGCTTCTTTGTGTAGTTTCGGCTTTACACCAAATTCGAAGTTATACTCTAACTTTGTGAACCACGAAGGATTAATCTCATAGCGCACACCAGCACCAGCGATGAATACAGCCTTGGTTGCTTTCTTTTTCATTGTTGTTAACTTGAATAATAATTCATCATCAAGGTCAAGATCGTTGCCCTCATCACGAATATTTGCGCAAAACGGCAAATCATCCACTTCAGTTTTATATTTTGCTAGTTTGACTCCAAAAGTTACATATCCTTCAAATTGTGGTGTGAATAGATATCCGACTCTTGGCATCAAAGCAATATGCCATTGTTCTTTAAGTTTGGCATACTCTCTTCTAGCTGGTATTTGATAATCGTATCCAGCGGCGTCTGGCAAAATGGCTGCTCCACCATTATTGGTGATTGTATCCGTTGCCGCAATTGTGAATTCAGGTCTATTCATCCTAGTCGTGCCAAATATACCTCCAGCATTTAGCTCAACGCCGATCATAACATCGTTCAGCCTGAAATCATATCCAAGAACTAACTCGGCCAAAGACTTTATCTTCTTTTTGCTGTTCTGCAGAGCATTATCCACAGCTAATGCCGACCTTTTCTCAGCGGCTGCTTTTGATATAAGTTTTTCGTCGTGCTGTATCGCGCCGATATGCCAATCTAATTCTTCTGAACCATACAAGTCACCATCTGCATAATCATCTTTAGCCTTATTTGTTGCTTTTAATTTCGTGAACGCCATACCGAAGTTTACTCCAACATAAAATCCACCGTTTCCGCAAGAAGCCGATGACTCTGTTGATGCTACTGCAACTGAAGCAATTAAGCCAGTTGCTAAAA
>CACYDS010000040.1 GCA_902773285.1 uncultured Pseudomonadota bacterium
CCACCATGCGGGTGATCAACAGGGTTCATGGCAACACCTCTGACACATGGACGTTTACCCAGCCAGCGATTACGTCCCGCTTTGCCATAGCTTCTGTTTTGGTGATCAGGATTCGAAACCACGCCAACAGTAGCTGTACATAATCCATTAACCAATCTTTGTTCACCGGATGGCAACCTCAATATGACATGAACTCCATCACGGCCAACTAGCTGCACAGATGAGCCAGCGGAGCGAGCAATCTGAGCACCCTTTCCTATTTTCAATTCGATGTTATGGATAACAGTACCAACTGGTATGTTCTTCAAGAGCATCGTATTGCCGGGTTTTACATCAGCCTTGTCAGACGAAACCACAGTATCGCCTACCTTCAACTTTTGTGGAGCAATAATATATCGCAACTCACCATCGGTATATTTTACAAGTGCGATAAACGAACTGCGATTTGGGTCATATTCAATCCGCTCGACAACTGCTTCCATATCCTTCTTGTCACGCAAGAAATCGATAATCCTGTAACGTTGCTTATGTCCACCGCCTCTGTTCCAAACAGTCACATGACCGTGATTATTGCGACCTGCTCTATCGATTTTCTTACAGGTTAATTTCTTAACCGGACGCCCTTTCCAAAGCTCAGACCTGTCAATATTGACAAGCTGTCTTTGCGATGTCGTCACTGATTTATATTGCTTTAACGCCATGATTACACTCCAACACCAAGCTCGATCTTATCTCCGGCATTTAGTCTTACTATCGCCTTCTTAATATCGGATCTTTTTCCGTATCTACCTCTAAATCCTTTTGTCTTTCCTTTGCTTACGATTGTGTTAACCTTATCAACTTTAACTCCAAAAACTCTCTCAACTGCATTTTTCACATCTTGCTTAGTCGCATTTATATCAACAACAAAAACATATGCATTTGCCCTCTCAAGAATCTTTGTTGATTTTTCTGTCAAGATAGGATATCGCAAAATATCGTAATCTCTGGAATAAGCCTGCACTTTATCGCTCATGCTAACCTCCCCTCCAACTCTTTCACAGCGTCAACCGAAATAACCAACTTGTCTTTGCGAAGAATGTCATAAACATTCGCGCCAATTTGCGGAACAAAATCATATCCAACGACATTCGACATCGCATAAAACATATTGTCATCACGAACGCAGTCTATGAATAACGCCGACTGCGTTCCGTCAAATCTTTTCAAAAAATCCTTAGTTTTGATCCGATCGCCATATTTCAAAGAATCGACTATAACCAAATTCCCATTCTTTGCTTTGTCAGACAGAACCATCTTCAAGCCTAGCTTACGGACCTTCTTCTGCAAGTCATGACTGTGATCTCTCATAACCGGCCCGAAAATGATACCTCCGTGTCTGAACTGCGCGGCTTTCTTAGAACCATGACGCGCACCTCCTGAACCTTTTTGCCGAACAAACTTTCTCGTCGTTCCATGAACATCGGATTTACCCTTAACCGTATGCGTCCCTGCTCTGCGTTTCGCTAGCTGCCAAAGCACAACACGTGTTATTATGTCCTTTCTTGGCAATACTCCAAAAACAGCATCAGAGAGTTCGATTTCTCCAGAGACTTTATTTTGGCTATCTAAAATACTTAACTTCATAATCTCACCATCGCTTACTTAGACTTCTTCACGGCGTCGCGAATATAAACGATGCCACTCTTGCATCCAGGAACAGCCCCACGAACTAGAATAACTCCCTTTTCCTTATCAACTGAATGCACCTTTAAATTCAAGATCGTCACTTTCGTGTCCCCCATGTGTCCAGCCATACGTTTACCTTTAAAAACACGCCCTGGAAGCGTTCTATTACCAGTTGAACCGTGGCTTCTATGCGATATCGAAACACCGTGCGTCGCTCTTAAACCACCAAAGCCGTGTTTTTTCATAACGCCAGCGAAACCTTTTCCTTTCGTTACCCCGCTAACGTCAACAAATTGACCGGCCTCAAAATGAGTCGCATCAAAACTGTCCCCAACATTATACGTTGAAGAATCTTCAACTCGGAACTCCTTCAAAATTCTATACAACTTTGAATTTGCTTTCTTAAAATAGCCCAATTGCGGTTTATTAATGTGCTTCTCTTTGTCTTCCTTAGTTCCAAGCTGCACGGCACTATAGCCATCTTTTTCTTTTGATCTAAGAGAAACAACTGTGCAAGGCTCCACTTTCAGAACCGTTACAGGAATTTGCACACCATTGTCGTCAAACAACTGAGTCATACCGACTTTTTCGGCAATCAACCCTACTCTCATCATTCCCTACTCTCTATAGTTTAATCTCAACATCAACACCAGCAGCCAAGTCCAGCTTCATTAGGGCATCAACTGTCTGCGGTAGCCAATCCTTTATATCAATCATTCGCTTATGCGTTCTCATCTCAAATTGCTCTCTAGATTCCTTATCGATATGAGGCGAACGATTGACTGTATATCTCTCAATACGCATTGGAAGAGGGATAGGTCCTACGACCGTCGCTCCGGTTCTTTTCGCAGTGCTAACTATCTCCTTAACAGACTGGTCTAACAACCTGTGATCGTAGGCCTTTAACTTGATCCTAATACTACGAGTTTCCATTTTTAAATATCCCTCTTTCTATACACTTAAGCTATTATTTTCGAAACGACACCAGCTCCAACTGTCCTTCCACCCTCACGGATAGCGAACCTGAGGTTCTCTTCCATAGCGATAGGAGCAATCAGTTCAACTGTCATCTTGATGTTATCACCAGGCATGACCATTTCAACTCCCGCTGGGAGCGAAACCGTTCCGGTCACGTCTGTCGTTCTGAAATAGAACTGTGGTCTATAATTTGCAAAAAATGGAGTATGACGTCCGCCTTCTTCCTTCGTTAAAACATAAACCTCAGCCTCAAACTTTGTGTGAGGAGTGATCGTTCCTGGAGCGGCCAAAACCTGACCTCTTTCAACTTCTTCCCTTTTTGTTCCACGAAGCAAAGCACCGATGTTATCTCCAGCCTCACCTTGATCTAGAAGTTTCCTGAACATCTCAACTCCAGTGACAGTAGTTTTCTGAGTTGGTTTAATGCCGACTATCTCAACTTCATCACCAACTTTTAAGACGCCTCTTTCAACACGCCCCGTTACAACTGTTCCGCGCCCCGAAATCGAGAAAACATCTTCGATAGGAAGCAAAAATGGCTTATCAATTGCTCTTTGAGGTTGTGGAATGTAGCTATCAATAGCCTCCATCAACTTCATAATTGAATCTTCACCGAGCTCTTTATCACGACCTTCCAAAGCAGCTAATGCTGAACCTCTTATAATCGGAGTATCATTCCCAGGGAAGTTGTATGAGTTCAACAAATCTCTAACTTCCATTTCAACTAGATCAACTAATTCAGGATCATCGACTAAATCCATTTTGTTCAAATATACAATCAAGGCAGGAACGCCAACTTGTCGAGCTAACAAAACATGTTCTCTAGTTTGTGGCTTCGGTCCGTCAGCGGCTGAAACAACCAAAATCGCACCATCCATCTGAGCAGCACCAGTGATCATGTTCTTAACATAGTCAGCATGACCCGGGCAGTCAACGTGCGCATAGTGACGCTTATCTGTCTCGTACTCAACGTGAGCAGTGGAAATAGTGATACCTCTTGCCTTTTCTTCAGGCGCACCATCGATTTGGTCATAAGCTCTTGCTTCTGCTTTTCCTTGCTTTGCTAAAACTGTTGTGATAGCCGCCGTCAACGTAGTTTTACCATGGTCAACGTGGCCGATTGTTCCAATATTACAATGTGGCTTCGATCTTTCAAATTTTTCTTTCGCCATTTTTTACTCCTCTTTCTTTTAAACCAACGACATACTTGTCATCTTACGACATTTTACTTCTAATTTCATCAGATATTTGTTGTGGAACCTGATCATAGTGATCAAAAACCATCGAAAACTGTGCGCGCCCTTGGCTCATCGAACGGAGAATATTCACATATCCGAACATATTCGCCAACGGAACCATCGCCGAAATTTCTCGTGCATTTCCACGTTGATCCATACCTGAAACTTGTCCTCTGCGACTATTCAAGTCACCGATGATGTCCCCCATATAATCTTCTGGAGTGACAACATCAACTTTCATGATAGGCTCAAGTAACCTTGGGGCACATTTTGCAATTCCTTCTCTAAATGCTGCACGTGCTGCAATTTCAAATGCTAGGACGCTAGAGTCAACATCATGAAAAGCCCCATCAATCAATGTTGCCTTAAAGTCTATCATCGGAAAACCAGCCACAACGCCAGTTCCCATTGCTGATTGCAACCCTTTAATCACGCCAGGAATGTATTCCTTCGGAACAACACCACCAACGATTTTGTTATCGAAGACAAAACCAGCGCCCGGCTCAAGAGGCTCAAAGATTATCTTAACCCTAGCAAACTGACCAGCACCACCAGATTGCTTCTTGTGAGTGTAGTCAATCTCGCCTTGCTTCGTGATAGTTTCTCTGTAAGCGACTTGAGGCGCGCCAACCTTGGCATCAACTTTGTATTCTCTCTTGAGAATATCGACCTTTATCTCGAGGTGCAGTTCTCCCATACCTTTTATGATAGTCTGCCCCGTTTCGGTATCTGAAGACACCTTAAAAGAAGGATCTTCTGCTGCCATACGAGACAATGCTATGCCCATTTTTTCTTGATCAGCCTTCGTATTCGGTTCAATCGCAATCTCAATAACAGGCTCTGGGAATTCCATCTTCTCCAGAATGACCGGCTTCGTCGGTGAACAAAGCGTCTCACCAGTGGTTGTATACTTCAAACCACACAGAGCCACTATATCTCCAGCTGCCGCATACTTGATGTCTTCGCGATTATTCGCGTGCATCAAGAGCATGCGCCCTATCCTCTCCTGCTTATCCTTAACCGAGTTCAAAACCGAGGTTCCAGACTCAAGAATACCAGAATATACCCTGAAAAAAGTTATACTCCCCACGAATGGATCCGTCATAATCTTAAATGCCAAACCCGCCATCGGCTCTGCATCGTCAGGCTTTCTAGTTGTCTCTTCGCCTTTCATATCGGTGCAATGAACTTCGCCGATATCCAGAGGAGAGGGCAAGTAATCGACGACAGCATCTAGCAAAGGCTGAATCCCCTTGTTCTTAAAGGCAGTCCCACAAAGAACAGGAACAAACATACTCTTTATTGTCCCCTTGCGGATACAAGTCTTTATAAGTTCTAGCGGAATTTCTTTGCCCTCAAGATATGCCTCCATAGCGGCATCATCCGCTTCAACTATGATATCCAGCATCTTCTGATGGTATTCCTCAGCCTGAACTTTCATATCATCAGGAATATCTACGATATCGTAGTGCGCACCAAGGTCTTCATTGTGCCAGATATATGCCTTCATGGTCACAACATCTACAATCCCCTTAAAATCAGCCTCAGCACCAATCGGCAACGCCAACGGAACTGGTTTTGCCCCAAGCCTATCAACTATCATATCGACACACCTGAAGAAATTTGCGCCCATTCTATCGAGTTTGTTGACAAAGCAAATTCTCGGAACGTTATACTTGTCCGCCTGTCTCCAAACCGTTTCCGATTGAGGTTCAACACCCGCAACACCATCAAAAACGGTAATGGCCCCATCAAGGATACGCAAGCTCCTCTCAACTTCCACAGTAAAATCAACGTGCCCCGGCGTATCGATAATATTAATACGATGATCTTTCCAGAAACAAGTTGTCGCCGCTGAAGTTATCGTAATTCCTCGCTCTTGTTCCTGTTCCATCCAGTCCATCGTCGCTCCGCCTTCATGGACTTCGCCGATTTTATATGACTTTCCAGTATAATACAAAATTCTCTCGGTAGTCGTGGTCTTGCCGGCATCTATATGCGCCATAATACCGATATTTCTGTATCTCTCGATAGGTGTTGTTCGTGCCATAAAAATTCCTCTTCCCTAAATTACCACCTATAATGCGCAAAAGCTCTGTTCGCCTCAGCCATCTTATGTGTATCTTCTCTCTTTTTAATAGCGGCGCCCTTTCCGGCAGAAGCATCAAGAAGCTCGGCAGCTAGCCTATCAACCATCGTTTTTTCCGAACGTGCCCTAGCTGCATTTATGAGCCAGCGGATAGACAAAGCCTGAGCCCGCCTTGGAGCCACCTCAGTAGGAACTTGATATGTCGCACCACCGACACGTCGAGATCTAACTTCCAAAGTAGGTCTGACATTTTCCAACGCTTCATTAAACAATTCCAAACAGGTTTTACCATTCTTACCATCAATCTTTTCAAAAGCCCCGTATAGTATTCTTTCGGAAACGGACTTTTTTCCATCATACATCAGACAGTTCATAAATTTAGTGACAACAATATCACCATATTTCGGATCTTTTAATATCTCTCGCTTCTCTGCAGCTCTGCGTCTTGCCATTTCAAAACTCCTCTCAATACCTCTCAATAAATATTATTTAGGTTTCTTCGCGCCATACTTAGAGCGTCCACGTTTTCTATCTTTAACACCCTGAGTATCCAACGCACCTCTTATTATATGATACCTAACACCAGGCAAGTCTTTAACACGTCCGCCACGGATTAAAACAACCGAGTGTTCTTGCAAATTATGTCCTTCCCCAGGAATATAAGCGGTAACTTCATATCCATTTGTCAAACGAACACGAGCGACCTTTCTCATAGCCGAGTTAGGCTTTTTCGGCGTCGTTGTAAAAACACGAGAGCAAACGCCCCTTTTTTGCGGGCAAGATTCCAAAGCAGGAACCTTATTCCGAGCGACTCTAGATTTCCTAGGAGACCTTATTAACTGGTTTATTGTAGGCATTATTCCTTGTACATTCCTCTATAAAAATAAAAATCCAACACTCCTCCACCCATAATAGGCAGAGCTTCACGAGATATTGTATCACGATAAATTCAAAACCATCAACATAATTTTTGCATTTATATAAGTTCATAAGATATGAGACAAAAAAGATCCGAGAAAGCGTTAGGTAACCTATGGCTAGCAAATAAGAGAAAA
Organism: uncultured Pseudomonadota bacterium; assembly: GCA_902773285.1. Taxonomy (GTDB): domain Bacteria; phylum Pseudomonadota; class Alphaproteobacteria; order RUG11792; family RUG11792; genus RUG11420. The sequence continues at coordinate 7,029 of CACYDS010000040.1, forward strand.
AGTCTCCAAAATTAAATTTTATGTTTTTAATTTAAGAAAGGAGACTTTAGATTATGCAAATACATCGTTTGCACAAAAACATTTATAAACTATATTCGCTTGTCGCGTCAGAAAAATTAAAACCGTATAAGTGCGCCAACTCCTTCTGATTCATATCTAGTGAATTTATACACGATTAATTCTCAAATTGCAGGATAACTCCATTTCCTGAGAGCATGATGCGTTTTATTGCATTGAGTTTACCGCCGGATTTGATTGTGATATCATTGATTAATGTGTAATGTCCTGACCCGCCAAATACCAACGTACCTAGGGGTTCAACGGTAGTATTTGTTCTTGGCAATGCATTCGGATTTGTAAGTGTAATGATTGTA
>CACYDS010000041.1 GCA_902773285.1 uncultured Pseudomonadota bacterium
AGTAGATAGGCGGTAGCTTGCATACACGAATCGTGAAGCAGCACTATAGTTACGTCGCTTAATACAAGATCATTCGCGTCGATTATACAGCAAACTCGCTTCATCAAAACTGATGTTTTGGATGGGGGGCGGGTTTACTTATTGTTATCGCAAAACCGCAAATTTATTTGCAAAAATCCTATGAAAGGGCTTTAAAAACCGCCTGCAGATCGTCTCGCACATCAACGGAGATTGCCCCCCTTTTAACTGGTACAGCCCAAACATTCATATTATTTTGTATTGCTCGAAGTTGTTCTAGGCTTTCACTCTTTTCAAGAAATGTTTGCGGAAGTTCAACAAATCTTTTGATCGCTTCATAGCGATATGCGTAAACCCCGATGTGAGAATAAAAACATGTTGCCCCACTTGGAATTGGGCTTCTGGAAAAATAAAGAGCCTTGCCTGCTATATTTTTATCCATATCGTTAAAAACCACTTTTACGACATTTTTATTTTCGAAAGCATCGAGGTTTTTGTGCAGAACAACAGGCGTTGTCATATCGATTTCTGAATTACTCACGAGCACATCTAGAATATCTTTCAATATAGATGGCTCAAAAACTGGGTTATCTCCCTGCAAATTAATCACGTATTTCGGTTTGTTATCCAATGTTTCCAACGCGGCGAAAACCCTATCGGTCCCAGATGGCAGTGCAGGATCAGTTACTATCGCTTTTCCGCCATAACTTTCGACAAGCTCTTTTACTGCTTCACAACAACAAGCCACATAACATTCGCAAAGCTCGGCGCGTTTTGCCCTCTCCAAAACGTGGATGATCAGCGGCTTTCCATTGATAGGCTCCAGTATCTTTCGTGGAAAACGAGAAGAATTTAATCTTGCTGGAATAAAAATAGTGGCTGAATTATTTTGCACTGTATGTAAAACTCTAAACTAAGACACAGTGGAATTTTACAAAAATCAACATGCTAAGAAAAGCTCGATTTCAGGGATTTTCGTTAATTGAAGTTTCAATTTCATTGTTGATCATTGGAATTGTCTCCGCAATCGGTATTAGCCAGCTCAGCCTGATGCAAAGGATATACGCGTCACAAAAAACACAAGCAAATATCGACTTTGTTATAAAGGCACTTGGAATGTACTATTTTAGGAGTGCTGCCTTGCCTCTTCCTTTTCCTTCAAAAAGGGATTCTAATATTGGATATCAGAGTGAAAGCATGAAGAATTCATTTGGAATAATCCCATTTAAATCTCTTGGGATTATGGAGAAATTTGCCAAAGATGGTAATGGACGGTGGCTACTTTACAAAATGAATCCAAATCTTGGTAAATCTATTTACGCACCAGAGGACAAAAGTCTTGGCGCCACAGAGTTCAGTTCGAAAATACCAACTAATAAACTAGCTTTTGTTATCAAAGTGAAAAATGCAAAAAACGAAGATGAATTATCGGTTGAGTATGATCTCCAAAAACTAAGTTATCTCAGTGCGAAATTGCTACGTATTCCAATTTGCTATTCAATTCCTCCAATGTCGCGACAAACTTTCGGACTATCCCCAGTGATAGCCTAGGAATTGTTGCAATTGTAGAATTATAGCAGTTTTTAACAGCTTATTTTATTGACTCATGACAATATGCGACATAGCACTTACAGAGGCCCGTACTTTAATGATTTTATCTGACTGTGATCAAAATAGTGGCTGAATTATTTCCTTCCGTATGTAAAACTTTAATTAGAATACAGAGAAATTTTTCAAAATCAGCTATGGCAAGAAAAATCAGTTTTCAGGGATTTTCGTTGATTGAAGTGTCAATTTCGCTTCTTATTGTGGGAATTATTTCAGCAATTGGCATTAGTCAGCTAAGGCTTATGCAAAGAATGTATACTTCACAAAAAACGCAATCAAATATTGACTTTGTCGTGAAGGCACTTGGAGCGTATTGCACGAGCACAGCGTTGCAACTTCCATTTCCATCCAAAATAGATTCTAACATTGGTAATCAAAGTAACAGCATGAAACATTCGTTTGGAATCATTCCGTTTAAGTCGCTTGGAATTATGGAGAAATTTGCCAAAGACGGTAATGGGCGATGGCTACTTTACAAAATGAATCCAAATTTTGGTAAATCTGTTTTCGAATCAGAGGATAAGAGTTTGGGGGTAAAAGAATTCAATTCTGAAATACCGGAAGACAGAGTAGCATTTATTATAAAAACAAAAAATGCCAAAAACGAAGATGAATTATCAATTTGGTATAGCGAACATACCTTTATAGCAAATTATACAAACGTCAGTATGCATACGATGTTGTCTGTAAGAAGAAGAGAATTATTAAAACATGAAGACGTTATATTTTAACGATATGGTACTCCGTTCTGTGTATGCAATGAATAAAGTGGAGTGCGTGATTACTGGGATGTTTTGTGGCATTTTTGCAAAATTTTCAACATGATTTTTATAGAACTTTCCATCTGAGTTTATGTAAAATAAGCCTGTAATGGCGATCTTTAAAGTGGTTTTATGATAGATGTTGTTTTTTCTGTAGACGTTGATTTTAAGTCTGCAAATGTATTAGTTTTGGTTGCAGATGAAACCGGAAAAAATTTTGTTTCTGAGAAGTTAAAAATGTTTTTTGGGGCAGAAATATCCAAATGTATTTCTGATGAATGTGAAGAATTAGCTTATGGAAAAATTAAAAATTTCAACATTGTTATCGATGGAAAAATGAAAAATATCATCATCGCTGGAGCAGGAAATCAGAACAAGTTTTCCAGATCTAGTTTTGAAAAACTTGGGGGGTATATATTCAGCCAAATCAAGTCATCTGAAGCAGAAGTGCGTGTATTTAGCAACTGTGAATCGGCTAATAATGAACCATTGATGGCATATCTAGTATCTGGAATGATGTTGAAAAACTGGACTTTTGATAAATATAAATCGGACAAGGTTCCAGCAAAGCTGAAAAAAATTGAGTGCAAAACAGGGTATATTCAGGTCAACAAAGATATTTTTGACAAACTAATCAATATAATAGATGGAGTGCATACGGTTCGCAGAATGGTCACTGAACCTGCCAATGTTATGGATCCAGATAAGGTTTTGGAAGAAGCCAAGGCACTTAAAAAGTTCGGCATAAAAATTACTGTGCTTGATAAAAAAGACATGGAAAAACAGGGGATGAATGCGCTTTTAGGGGTTTCTAAAGGTAGCGATAAACCGGCATATGTCATAGCTATGGAGTACAAAAGCGATGAAAGCAAACCATCGATAGCTCTTGTTGGTAAGGGGCTCACGTTCGATTCTGGTGGGTTATGTTTAAAACCAGCAAAAGGAATGGGGGAGATGAAAGGTGACATGACAGGTGCCGCTGTTGTGATAGGAACACTAAAAACGCTTGCATTACAACAAGCGAAAGTGAACGTTGTTGGGGTTGTCGGAGTTGTTGAAAATATGATTTCTGGAAATGCGCAAAAGCCTGGCGATGTTGTTGTTGCAATGTCTGGAAAAACAATAGAAGTAGATAATACGGATGCCGAAGGTAGACTTGTTTTAGCAGATGTTTTGTGGTACGCAAAACAGAAATACGCGCCAGAAATAGTGATAGACTTTGCAACCTTAACTGGAGCAATCCAGGTTGCTCTAGGGCACGAGTTTGCCGGACTTTTCTCGAACTCTGATAGGTTGTGCGATAATTTGCAAAAATCAGCCGCAACCGTTGGAGAAAAGTTATGGAGATTGCCTTTGCACGACTCTTATGAGGATGACATAAAATCGGATATTGCTGATATAAAAAATGTTGGTAGTGGTAGAGGAGCAGGCAGTATTACAGCAGCTCTCTTTTTAAAGCATTTCATCGATCCAGATACTAAATGGGCCCATATAGACATAGCTGCAACAGAATGGGATAGCAAAGATCGTGCACTTTCTCAAAAAGGGGCAACTGGATTTGGGGTTCGCTTAATGGACGATTTTATATGCAATATCTGTTCTAAAAATGGGAGTAGAAAATGAAATTAAGAATAAACCAAAAAGTTCTAGAAAAAGCGCTTGCCCACGCAAATTGGATTATCGAGAAGAAACAGGCTATTCCGATCCTAGGATACATTTTGTTTGAAGCAGAAGCCGGCAAAGGCATAAAAATCACAGCAACAAATATGGATATGACAATAGTCGATACTATAGCATGTGATGTGGAAAGTTCAGGCAGTTATTGCCTACCCGCATCACTTCTTTATGACATCACACGAAAGATTAAGTCCGGTTCTGAAATATCACTAGAATACACAGAGTACGACAACTCCATAAAGCTAACAAGTAACAAAGCATCATTTTCGATCCATTACATGGAGAGCGATGGATTTCCTCCAATAACCGAAGCAAAATATGACGTAACATTTTCGATGAAGACTAAGGTATTGCAGGAGGCGATAGATGTCGCAAAAGTGGCAATGCTTCAAGATAATTCCAGATTTCATCTAAATGGTATACACATGCACTCTGAAAATCGGGGTGAAAATTTGAAATTACGTTTTGTTGCGACTGATTTGTTCAGGATTTCTTGTATTAGCACGACCGCCCCTGCGGAAGTTCAGAATATGCCTCCAATTATCGTGTCAAAACGCACAGTTGGTGAGATTTTAAGACTGATAGATGGAAGCGGAGATGAAGTTTTACAAATTTCTGTTTCTGAGAATCGAATTTCATTCACTCTAACATCGTCAGATAACATCAAAACCGAGTTTGGTTCGCGTTTGATAAATGGGAATTTCCCAGAATACAAAGCAGCGGTCGAAGTCGCCAATGACAAAATTCTGATTGTAGATACCGCAGAATTTGTGGAAGCTCTTGACAGAGTGAGTACGGTCGTTGTGGATTCCACGAGCTCAGTAAAGTTACAAATAACATCTGACAAACTGATGCTCTCTGGCGTAAGTCATGAGTTAGGAAGCGCTATGGAGGAAATCGATGCAAGTTTTAAAGGCGCCGAGCGATTGGAAATCTGTTTCAATAGTCGCTATTTGCTGGAAATTCTAAAAGAAATAAAAACACCACAGGTACAACTTCGCCTAGCAGAGAGCAATTCTTCGACAATAATCGAACCTATGGCAAGTGACAAAACCTCAGATATTGATATGGTATTTGCAGTCATGCCTATTGAAATAGTAAAGAATTGATGATAAGTTGGTATGTTTATATGCTATGTGTGTTATACTAAGATTAATAGGATGTTGTTGGAAATGGATACTATGAATTGTAAAAGATTTTTGTTAGGCGCAGTGACTTGCGCAATGGTGATGAATCTTGAGGGCGTTGCAGCAACAAAGGCAACAAAGATTAATGGAAAAAGAGAACAGGAGTTATTGTTGAATCATGTGTGGCAACAGGATGCCTATCTCTACATAAGCTCGCGCTGGAAAAATTCGAATCTAGAGAATTGCCCTTGGTGGAAACAATTCAAATACGAAGATTCAATATTTGCTGTAATTCCAAAAGCCATAGCTGACTTTGTATTGAAACAAGATGTATTTGGCAACAAGGATAATTATGTGTTTGGTCAAACCAATCGGAAGTTCTCTTTGATCAATTTGATCAAATTTACAGGTGCGGAGCCGACGAGTATGAAATATACCCCAGCGAATTGGAATGCCCTTGTCTTGTATAACTTTATAAGTAAATTTATCTTAGATACGAATGATTCTATCCAAATCCGCGAAGTTATTGACAGAATCAAAAAAGATTTAATTGCGTATTACAACAACTCATTTCAGGACGAGATAGAAAAAGCTGCTAAAGATATAAACACATATATAGAAGATCTTGCTTTGACTGGATATCTAAAAGAGGTTAAAGATGTTATAAGC
>CACYDS010000042.1 GCA_902773285.1 uncultured Pseudomonadota bacterium
AAGTTCGAACAGATGCGAGACAGGACGCATCTCCTGCCGCACATCTATATTATTTGCTAGCTTTGAATTACCTCACGCTCTCTCGGGCATTTTCTATCTCATATGTTGTAAAATTATACGGCAATACATAGAGCATGGTAATTTAGAAAATCGTAGTATAATTATTTGGTAAAGCCTATTAGATGAATGCTATGCAAAAAGTTTTGCTATGTATACTGGATGGTTTCGGATATACCAAGGCCACAGTTGGCAATGCCACATTGGAAGCTAAATATATTACCGAGCTTGTAAAGTCCCATAATACTGTTTTTCTCGAGGCATCTGGGAGTAGCGTTGGGCTTCCGGATGGACAATTCGGCAATTCGGAAGTTGGTCATCTGACAATTGGCTCTGGGCAAATATTTAAGCAAAAGTTACCGATGATAACAGATGCGATAAAATTGGGTAAGTTAGATACTGAACCTAAGTTATTAGAGTTTGTATCGCGAATTAGCGCATGTCATTTAATGGGACTTTTTTCAAGCGGAGGGGTGCATTCTCATATCGATCACTTTTTCTGGGCAATCAGGTTTTTGCGCAAAAATAAAATAAAAATTAGAGCGCATTTGTTCCTAGATGGAAGAGATGTTGGATTTAGAGATGCTCTCCAGACTTTGGAAGATGCTCTTAAAACAAATAAAATCAATTTATCTGAAATTGCGACAATTCAGGGGCGTTTTTATGCAATGGATAGGGACAACCGCCTTGATAGGACAAAACGCGCTTATGATGCCATGATTTCTGCTATTGCTGAATATAAAACAGCAACCCCTCTGGATACTATTCAGGATTTTTACGATAGAGATATTAATGACGAGATAATTCCTCCTGTTGTAATGGAAAATTATACTGGTGCTAATAAAAACGATGGATTTTGGATGCTAAACTTTCGTACAGACCGTATTAAACAAATTCTTAAAATGTTGCTAGATAATGGTTTTGATGTGATAAATATGGTCGATTGCGGAGAAGAAATCAATTCTCGTTCTGTTACTCTTTTCCCAGAGCAAGAGATTAAAAATACACTCGGTGAAATCCTATCAAAAAATGGTATAACTCAACTGAGAATTGCCGAAACAGAAAAATATGCCCATGTTACTTACTTTTTCAACGGGGGAAAAGATGTGCAATTCAAAGGTGAAGATCGCATTTTGATACCTTCTCCTAAGGTGAAAGATTACTCGGAAACGCCAGATATGTCTGCGTCAGAAATAACGCAAAAGGTTATCGAAGCTATGCAGACGTCATCACATCAAGTTATAATACTGAACTTTGCTAATGCCGATATGCTTGGACATACAGGGGATTTTGAAGCCACTAAAAAATCAATGAGTCTGCTTGATGCGCATGTCAAGCAAATCCTTAATACAGCTAAGACCTGTGGCTATACTGTCATTTTGACCGCAGATCACGGAAACGCCGAAAAAATGCTAAACGATGATGCTTCTCCCCAAAAAACTCATACATGCTCCCCTGTACCTTTTATAGTCATTCCCGATATGAAATTAAATTTCCCGACAAAAACCCTAGCCGATATTGCGCCAAATGTGCTGAAGATTTTGCAAATAGCCAGCGAATAACGTGAAATCAAAAGAGTGTCGAGCTTAACGCGGGCTTGCTCGATACTCACAATCATACCTCATCTACAAAATGCACCGTTCCGTGCAGCCGGTATCTCTATTGCTCATTCTGTTTACTGAGGCCCTCAGTACAGAGGCTATATTCCGATTGAATACTTAATTGATCTCATCCATTTTTATCTTGATTCTCAACTTCTCGCTTTTCTTCATTTCGGTCGTGATCTTCACGCTCTGCTATATTTTCTTCATGTTGCTTTTTGTTGTTAGCTAATTCTTCTGCATTGTCTTGCTTTTGATTTTTATTTTCTTGTTCTTGTATATATTTGTTCAATTTTTCTAAATCTTCTAAAGATTCTTTATATTTTTCAATAGATGCCTGTACCAGGGATTTCGTGGCCTTCAACTTACGACAATATTTCTCTCGTTCTTCTTCATTTCGGTCGTGATCTTCACGCTCTGCTATATTTTCTTCATGTTGCTTTTTGTTGTCAGCTAATTCTTCTGCATTGTCTTGCTTTTGATTTTTATTTTCTTGTTCTTGTATATATTTTTCTTGCTCTTGTATATATTTGTTCAAATTTTCTAAACCTTCTACAGATTTTTTATGTTTTTCAATAGATTCCTGTAGCAGGGATTTCGGGCAATGCAACTCACAAAGATATTTATATTTGATTACGAGATTCCATTGTTCGTGGCTAGTTATCCCAGAAAAAGTTTTTATAATATCGTCTTTTATATTTCTATTATCGTTTTCTGTTTCCCCAAAACAATCGTTTTCTGCTTCCCAAAAACATTTGTCTACTAGCTCGTCAATGCATTTCTTGCTGTATACTCTCTCTTTTTTATCTTTTATCCCGAGGTATTGCTCCCTTAGTTGCCCCCTTAGTTGCCCCTTTAGTTGCTCCCTTAGTTGCCCCGTTAGTTGCCCCTTTAGTTGCTCCTTTAGTTGCCCCTTTAGTTGCTCCTTTAGTTGCCCCTCTAGTTGCTCCCTTAGTTGCCCCTTTAGTTGCCCCTCTAGTTGCTCCCTTAGTTGCCCCTTTAGTTGCTCCCGTTTCTCCCTTAGTTGCTCCCTTAGATCTTTATCTACATGCTCAACCGCTACACTAGAAGTTATAGCTATAGTATTAACTAATAGCCCCACTAATAAATAATTTTTACTTATCATTTTCTTTTCCTTTCATATAAAAACCACTGGGAAAAATCCCACACAATGGGTATACTAACATATTTTTTGTGAGTATGCAAATTTTTAGTTGGTAATTAAATAATAGCTGCGCCTGTCAAAGTCAGCGCCTGAATGGCGCTGAGCATATTCATATCTTGACAGGCCAATGGGCGCGATGTGGTAAAATATAAACATACCACATCGCGCCCCAGAAATTATGGATGTAATAGCTATTATTGATAGGTTTGAAGAAATGCTAATTAGCGAACGAAATTTATCCTTGAGAAGTCTAAATTCTTATAAGGCTGACATTAAGGAACTTCTGGAATATACTAAAAATGAAATTAACGTATCAAAAAGAAAAATTGAAAATTATATTGAACACCTTAATTCCAAAAAAGCTAGACAGTCCTCTATTATGCGTAAAATGTCAGCCTTACGTCAATTCTTTTTGTTTTTAAGTGAAGAAAAGCTTATAAATCAAAATCCGATGCTAGAAATCAAACTAAAAAATAAAAACAAACCACTACCGAAAGTTTTATCAGAACAAGAGACAAAACTTTTGCTCTCATACTTTGAAAAAAAATCCAATCCAAAACTGCAAGCGATGCTACATATTCTATATGGGGCAGGTCTGCGAGTGTCCGAACTTGTTACATTAACTAAAGACGCAATAATTTATGATGAAAATTCAAAGCATTATGTCCTTTTGATCCTCGGAAAAGGCAATAAAGAGCGAATTGTGCCACTCAATAATGTGGCGGTGGAAGCTATACACAATTACATAAGTAACTTGCCCGAAAAAGTTAAGTCTGCTCAGTATCTGTTCCCTTCTAGAGCGAAAGAAGGCCATATGACCAGACAGGGATTTGCAAAATTATTAAAAGAGGTAGCCGCCGAAGTTGGAATTCCTATTCAAAAAATTTCCCCTCATGTCATACGGCATGCTTTCGCGACTCACCTGCTTGCGCATGGCGCTGATTTGCGTAGTATACAAAAACTTCTAGGACATAAGGATATCTCCACAACTCAGATATATACGCACATTTCAAATGAAAAGGTGAGAGCATTGGTTGAAGGTAATCCAAATATAAAGAAATTAAAGATATGATCCCCATAGTAAAAGTCATAGTTGGAGCAACTGCCACCGGGAAAACCCGGCATGCTTTAGAAATGGCAAAATCTTGCAATGGTGAAATTATAAACTGTGACAGTCTGCAGCTTTATAAAGAACTGAAAACTTTAACTGCCTTACCAACAGACAAAGAAATGCACTCTGTTAAACATAGATTATTTAGCTATCTAAATTATGATCAAAGGACATCCTCTGTCGATTGGGCTAAGTTGGCCGCCAAAGCCATACAAGAAACTATCGAATCTGGGAAAAAACCGATAATAGTAGGAGGAACAGGATTGTATATTAAAACACTGATAGAGGGCATTTCTCCAATGCCAACAATATCGGATAAAAATCGACAGAAAGCTAAAGAATTCGCCGAACAAAATTTCAACGAAATGTGTGAAGAATTGTATTCAATTGATCCGAATTTAAGGCATATGCTGCCACAATCAATGCATCATCAGCTCATCCGCGCATATGAAATTTTTCTAGAAACAAGTAAATCAATCAGATATTTCCTAACTCTGCCAAAGATAAAATTTATTCAAGATGTTAATTTCGATATTGAAGTTCTCCATTGTGCAAGAGCTCTACTATACGAACGTATTGCCCGCAGATTTGAACAAATGTTGTATAATGGAGCTATCGATGAGGTACGAACTCTTTTGTCAAAAATTGCAATTACGAACCATACAGAAATTTTTACAAAATTTCCAATATTCAAAGCCATAGGGGCCAAGGAAATCACTATGTTCTTGAGTGGAATTTATACTTTTGAGCAAATGAAAGAAGTGTCAATAAAAAACTCTAGACATTATGCAAAACGCCAAATCACCTGGTTTAAACATCAAATTAGCGTAGGGACAATAAATTTGTGATAAAAAATGTAACATTACCTATGCTCTACTGAAATCTTTACATTTTTGGTTCTATCTCTTCTGAAGAGAAGACCAGAAACATTGGCGGCTCTAAAATCTTTTTTACATATTTCATCAGCTAATTTGCGAAGCAGAGAATATGAGACCAAATGTCTGCCTTTCGGAGACATTTGGTGTATGACCTTTTCTAGGATGCGCATGCGCAGGGCCAGATGCAAATTTTTGTATTTGCTTAAATCTATATACCCTCCAACGCAAACCGTTTGTAAATACGTGTTTGCTATTTCATTTAAACAATCATTTTCAACATTGATACGCTCTATTGTTTTGTTTATGTTCTCTATATTTAATCCATATTTTTCAGACAGCTCATTATAAGCCTTTCTCCACCTGACGCGTTCATATACCTCCTGTTCGTTTGACGGGTCCTTCACGTAATCAGCTATACCAAAACGTTCTCTTAATGTTTTTTTTATATCATCAGGAGAGAATTTCAGTAGTGGTCGCACCAAAAGAATATCTTCAAAACTTGAAACTGACTGTATCGAAGTCAATCCTTTTAATGCCGAACCTCGAGATAATCGCATGAAAAATGTCTCCCACTGATCCAATGCATGGTGGGCAGTCATTAAGACGCTCGCTCCTGTCTCTTGACAATATCGATACAAAAATTCATACCGCGCTGTGCGTGCTTTTTGCTCTATGCCTCCCGTTATTTTTTCTGAATGCTCCCAGGTAAAAATTTTATAATTCATTGAATTTTGCTTTAAAATCTCAATTGTCGGAAGTATTTCGGTTGAAGATTCAGGCCGCAGTTTATGATCTACGATGCACGCATACAGTTGTATGCCATGTTCAATTGCATATTCGTTAGCAAGCAATGTCATGCATAAGCTGTCAGCACCACCTGACAATCCAACAACCCAAGCACGTTTACTTAAACTAAATTTCTCTATCTCATTAGCGAACAATTTTTTTGTTATTATCACTGCTCTATCAATTTTTTGACGTTCTCAACTGTAAAACCGAATTTTTTAAACAAATCAGCGCAAGTGCCAGATTCACCAAATTGGGTAATGCCCCAAATAATATCATCGTCTCGAGTTTTATATTTATACCAAATGTCCGGGGAACCAGCTTCAATAAACAATTTGCGACCTCTCAACAAATCTTGCCGATACCCATCAGATTGTTGATCAAACAATTCCAAGCAAGGTGCTGAAATTACCCGAATGTCAATACCACTCAGTTCGTGCTTCGCCCGCATAGCCAAAGTTATTTCAGAACCAGTTGCGATTATCGATATTCGTTCGGGACTAATATTATCGAAGCTAGCTAACTCATACATCCCATTTTTGCAAAGATTATTATCTGTATATTTTTTGCGAACATTGTCTACAACTTCTCGAGATAAAATTAGTGCCGTAGGTGTTGAGCGATTTAACACAGCCAATTCGATACATTCTGCGACTTCAACATCGCACGCTGGCCGCATTACATTTAAATTTGGCATTAATCGCAACGAGGATAGTTGCTCGATCGGTTGGTGTGTGACACCATCTTCACCAACAGCGATCGAATCATGAGTTAAAACAAATATTGGAGCAACGTTCATAAGCGCTGCATTCCTAATTGCCGGGCGCATATAATCACTAAATACCAAATATGTCCCACCATAAGGGATAAAGCCCTCAATAGCAAGCCCATTCATAGCGCATCCCATCGCATGTTCTCGAATGCTGTAATTTATATAATCTCCACTAAAATCCGATGATGTAATAATCTTGTTATGTTCAGAGATAGTTGCAGTGGAATGCGATAAATCAGCTGCTCCGCCAATGATATTTGGAAAATGTTGGCATAATTCTCCAAAAACTATCCCGCAGGGCTCTCGCGTCGAAGTTGCTGATGACGATTGGATGAGTCTCTTTTTGATTTGATTTATAACTTCGTGCAATCTAGCTTTATCAATATCAATTTTATGTTCAGAAGGACGTGAAGTAATCTCTGATTTGTGCCCTAAGATTTTTTCAGGGATTTCAAATGGCTTTTTGGCAAAACCAAAACTTGTCCTGAATTTCTTAGCATCTTCATCCGAAATAAACCTGCTGTGACAGGCATTTGTTCCACACTTTTCTGCCGGATATCCAATTTTCGTCTTAAAAGAAACAAAGGTAGGTTTAGTCGCGTTTTGGGCTTTATCTAATGCGGCTCTGATTTCATCATAATCATGCCCATTTGCCTCTATGGTTTCAAAGCCATATGCCTGAAATCTAGCAATATTGTCGGTCGTAAATTCTGAGGCGAAGCCGTCAACAACGACATTGTTATTGTCAAAAAGTATAATCAGATTGTCCAAGTTCAGTTTCGACGCCAAAGTCATGGCTTCGTGCGAAACGCCTTCCATCAAGCATCCATCGCCTGTCATGACGTATACCTTACTTTTCAGCCCTTTTTTCTTCAGTGCTATTGCAAA
>CACYDS010000043.1 GCA_902773285.1 uncultured Pseudomonadota bacterium
ATAGCAAGCTGTATAAGTCAATGCGTGGTGCTGATATATCTCACCAAGACATCCTGGCTATCTGGGGTAATCCGTATATTGGTGTAGTGACCAAGTGGAGTGAGCTGTCGTATCAGAGACAACAGAATATCCTGAAAGATTACCCGGGAAGTGATGGTATAGCTAGTCGTATCAATGAGGCGAAGCAATACCTGACATTTGAGCTTGCGGCAGCGGATTATGATACGAAGCAGTTCATTCAGGATGTTGTAATTGTTGGTTTGTCGGTGTGGACGGAGAAGCAATTTAAACTTCCGAATACGCTGATGGCTCCGGTGTATGCGACGCGAATGGAGCGTGCGTTAGCCTATATTCAGCCGAAGTATGAGAAAATTGCATACAAACTTTCCGACCGCGCCGGCAAGCTTTGCAAAAAGGCTGAGGATTTCTTTAAAAGAAAAGGCGCCGAAACTGCTAAGAAACGCACTATTCCTACGGCGCAAAGCAAGGTTGACTGGCACGTTAAAATGGTGCAATCTGGGAAATGGAAACCTTGCCGCGGCGAATGGAAGGGGTACTATGAAGGCGAAATAAAAGAAAGAATATATCGATTTAAACCCACTTTTGAAAAGAACGAGTACGAAGTATACAAAAAATATTCAAACAAAGGGCAGCATTGTAGTGTTTTCAGAACGGAAGGAGAAAGAGCTCTTGAAATAATAGAAGAGTTAGCTAAAAACACAATCAAAGGAAAATGGTGATGAAACAAGTTTATCTTAAGAAGAAACAAAATGAAGAAATCGTTGTTTTAACAAAAGCTTTCTGTCGCAGGGGTAATACTTATCACCCCAGGACAGAGACGGAAAAGGGATATGCAAAATTTGCTGAATACTTCAAGAATATGGAATTTTGCTGTGGAGGGCTAGAAGGATGCGCAGAAGAACCAAGGTATGTGGATACTCACCAGTTTATAGCGTACGAACGACGCAAAAGATCGTTTTCTATAGGATATCATGTAATTTCTCATTGTCCATTTTGTGGCAAAAAGTTTCCAAAGGAACTTGGGCTTGAGTGGATACACATTGTGGAAAAGGAATTTGGAGAAGAATACCTCTCCCCTCCGAAAATGTACGAACTTCCCGAAGAATGGCTTACGGACGAATGGTGGGTAAAGCGAGGATTATGACCTCTGCATGTCCCAGTTCAAACAGATTTGAGACAAAAGCTATATCACTCACGCACGAGCCAACTTTGGTCTCATATGTTATGAACTTATACAAAGTCAATGGATGGGCAGAAAAAAGTTACAAGATTTGTTAATATGAAGAAGCATTGGTTTGGCTTCTTTCTAAAGCTAATATGACGAGTAACATTCGCAATTTTTCCATAATAGCTCATATAGATCACGGTAAGTCCACGTTGGCTGATAGGATAATTGAAATTTGTGGTGGGCTTGAGAAGCGTGAGATGAAGGCGCAAATTCTCGATTCAATGGATATTGAACGAGAGCGGGGAATTACTATAAAAGCGCAAACAGTGCGACTGAAGTATGTTGCGAAAGATGGGAAGGAGTATATTCTAAATTTGATAGATACGCCTGGGCACGTTGATTTTGCCTATGAGGTTAGTCGATCTTTAACGGCTTGCGAAGGCTCGGTTTTGGTCGTTGATGCAACTCAGGGCGTTGAGGCTCAGACTTTAGCGAATGTATACCATGCCATTGATGCAAACCATGAAATAATCATAGCTTTAAACAAAGTTGATTTGCCTGCGGCTGATGTTGAAGCGGTAAAAAAACAGATCGAAGATGTAATTGGATTAGATGCTACAGATGCGATACCAATATCGGCGAAAAGCGGTCTGGGAGTTAAGGATGTTTTAGAAGCGATAGTCAATAAATTGCCTGCGCCGAAATTGTCTCAATCTGATAAACTATGCGCGCTTTTGGTTGATAGCTGGTATGACCAATATCTGGGTGTTGTCATTTTAGTGCGCATTTTTGATGGTGAAATTAAAGCTGGAATGAAGATGAAAATGATGGCAACAGGAGCAAGTTATGTTGTCGATCAAGTTGGTTATTTTTTGCCTAAAAAAGCTATAACCGAAAAGCTTTCAGCAGGAGAAGTCGGATTTATTACAGCGAGTATTAAGGACATTTCGGATTGCCAAGTTGGCGATACTATAACCGACGAGAAAAATCCATGTGATGCAGTACTACAAGGATTTAAACCGTCTGTACCTGTCGTGTTTTGCGGAATCTTCCCCGTCGATGCCTCTGATTTCGAAAAACTGAAGGAAAGCCTGCAAAAACTTCATCTAAATGACTCAAGTTTCAGTTTCGAGCAAGAAACATCAGCTGCTTTAGGTTTTGGCTTTCGTTGCGGTTTTCTTGGACTCTTACATCTTGAAATTATCGAAGAACGTCTAGAAAGGGAATTTGATTTGGATATAATTATGACGTCTCCAAGCGTTATTTATCACGTTTATATGACAAATGGAGAGATTGTAGATCTTCATAATCCCGCAGAAATGCCTGAAATTGTCAAAATCGACAAAATTGAAGAGCCTTGGATTAAGGCAACGATAATAGTCCCGGAAAGTTATTTGGGGGCAGTCTTGGCCCTTTGTGAGGACAAACGTGGCGAACAAATCGATATGCAGTTTATGGGGGACAGGGCTGTTGTACATTATCACTTGCCGCTAAATGAGGTGGTATTTGATTTTTACGACCGTTTGAAATCTTCAACGAAGGGATATGCTTCGTTTGATTATGAAACTACCGGATATCGCGAAGGCGATTTAGTTAAAGTGTCGATTTTAGTGAATGGTGAACCGGTTGATGCTCTGTCGATGATAATTCATAAAACCAAAGCTGAAAAACGAGGCAGAGCGCTGTGTGTCAAGCTGAAAGACCTCATACCAAAGCAGCTGTTCAAAATAGCTATACAGGCGGCTATTGGAGGCAAAATCATAGCTAGGGAAACAGTATCGGCTTTCAGAAAGGATGTTCTGGCGAAATGTTACGGCGGAGATATTACGAGAAAGCGCAAATTGCTCGATAAACAGAAAGAAGGCAAAAAGCGTATGCGCCAGTTCGGAGATGTCGAAATTCCACAGAAAGCATTCATAGAAGCACTGAAAATCTCGGATGAGTGATATATATGTAAAATCTTACAATATTTATCCTAAAACATTTTTGTCCGTGTTAAGAGAAAATTAAGTTTTCTGAATTAATCTAAGAATTGGAAGGAGCTTGGGGCAGGGAATATGAATGAACGATAAACACTGAACGGCCTTGTTCTGCTGTCATCGGTAAATCTCTTATATTGTACAGCAAGAATACTGGGACTAATCCGAAATATCCACATGTTCAGTGGCGTAATGCGTTCTTAAAATGTCCCCTTTATGCAGTAAGCCCTTCCCCCGTTATTATTATAATTCTGTCAAGGTTTTCAGCAGCTGAACTGTTGTGAATGCGGTGTTAGAATGCGCCGAAGGCGCAGTGTACCTTGACAGAAAATGTTTTATATTGAGGGGCGCGATGTGGTATGTTTATATTTTACCACATCGCGCCCAT
>CACYDS010000044.1 GCA_902773285.1 uncultured Pseudomonadota bacterium
CTTCACAAAAATGGTGGAGCCAGGGGGGATCGAACCCCCGACCTCTACAATGCCATTGTAGCGCTCTCCCAGCTGAGCTATGACCCCGATGATACGAGCAACCGCCCCACATATCTCCGATATGATCACACAAACCATCTTAAAATGCAAGGAATTTTACTTAAAGTGCGACAAAACAGACTCTAAAGGTAAAAATCTTATATATTTTTTGTGTAATTACAGATACGGCAAGCCAAATTTTTATTGACACACTCAGAACCATATGAGAGCCTGAAAACAGGGATGGATTTTGTAGAAGGAGAGAAAGATGGATAAATCCAAAATATTGTTAGGTAGTGCATTAAGTTTTGCGCTTATGTTTGGTCAAAGCTCATACGCTGCGGATGAAGAAGCAGGTAGCATAAGTGTCGAAGTGCCCGATAAAGATCACGCAGATAAGAAAGTGCAGAAAGAACGCAAATGTTATAAAAAGCGTGATTGCAAAGATGCGAAAAAGAAATTGAAGAAGATCATAAAAAAGATCAAAGACAGCGAATCGCTATTCGAACAAGAACCTGCGAAGTATTTTAAGCAAGTAAGCTTTAATACAATACTACTCTTAAAAGCATACAAATGTTGCGAAAAGGCAAAGGATTGCAAAGACTGTGCTCCATCAGATCAACACGTCGAGGCCGTCAAATTATACGCGACTATGTTTGAAGCCTGGGCTAACGCAGCAAAGGAAGAAGATCAAAGAGACAAAGATCTGCTGTCAAATGCCCATGACAAAGTTTCAGAGATAATCAAAAGTGCTGAGTATTTGCTAGAAAATTGCGGCAATAAAAAGGCAGACGAAAATTCCAAGAAAGAACCTGCGCCTGAACCGGAAGAAAAGGATGAATAGCAACCTGACAACAAAATAATTCAATAGAAATTATTGTTCAGGTCGAGCCACTGTAGCAATGCCGTTTTGATAAAAATGCGAATTCTTGGGTTCTTTCAAAACTGCATTGCCGTGGTGTAGCTCCGTGTAAACCAGAAAGTGCAGCGGATTGAAAAATAAGTTGTTGCGTTATCAACGCACGCCATACTTTGCCTTTAGTCGCAATGAAAATGAAGATGCCGGATGCTCGTAAAGTTGGTGGGCTTACCGGAATATGGAAAGCCGGCACAGAAAAGAAAAATCGGCACCACAAACACCAGAATTGCAATAAAAAGCAGCCTACGAGCGGAATAGCGAAATATTCCAAAAAAAGCGATAAAGTAAGCAGTGGCATTCTTATATTTGAATGGAAGCGGAATTTATGCACTTTCCAGGATTATGGCTCCCGAGGTATTAGTGAAAAAAATATAGAAATCAAACCATTCCACACCTGACAAAAATGCAGGATCGCAAGCGCTAAAACTTCAGCAAAAAATGAGCGAATTATGATTTTTATAAAAAAGGCATAAAAACACGGATCTGCCCAGCAATTGATCTCGAAAAAGGCAGTTTTGTGGCTTGTACGCAAGCAAAGGAATAAATAAAAATTGTGAAAAAAGTCTTAAAATTGCACGCACGGATGGCAATTTCGCATATGTGTATAAAAGGGAAGTTGGCATGAATACTGATACAACGCAAGTAGTCTACAAATCAAAGTTTGTTTTGAGAAAATTATAATTTGGTTTTACATTACTATTTGGCCAGCTTGCCCAGAAAAACCAAGTGTTACAGCAAATCTGCGTTAATGTTAGAGCTCTCAATAGCCCTCTTTTCGCATCGCAGAGAACTTTTTTGCTAATTTGTTTGGCAATCCCTTATTAATAAATACGATTATATTGCGAACGGATTATAGAATAGTTGCAAAAAATGCGATCCAATGCCGAGGCAGAATAGTAAAATTGGCATTATCAGATGTAAGTGCACCACCAGTAAAAATCCTCATCGATAAAATCGATCCTTATTCGATAATCGGCTAGGTGCATCGCAAATTGTAGATATGGTATTGCGATACAGATCAGTAGCTGTGGTGGAGAAATTTCTCTCCACCCAACTACTATTTTGTCTCAAATGTGAATTACTTGTTATTAATTTGAACCAAAATTGAGAACAGCGCCGGTTCCTATAATTAATTTTCCACCTCGAACTGTCAGGTTACCCTTAACATTCATTGTCTTATTGTATGTGATTGTTGTGTTGTTTTCTTCCAATTTAGTCCCGCCGTTGTAATATCTGCATTGCGGATCCAGTATCAATTTAGCAGAATTGCCTACATCAATATCTGATAAAAACATTGAGGTAACAGAAAGTATTTTGTACTCGCCTGCGTCAAAAGATACCTTTCCATCAGTGAAAAACTCATTACCTGCTTTAAAGTCGAAATATCCTTTTACTTTCAGGTTCTGAGTATTACTAAGCGTTTTCCCTTGATCGGATTCCATAGAAGAAAACGCTGTCATATATGATGAGCTGTTAGCAAGTGCTGTTTCCACAACAAATGGATTTGTACTATAGTTTCCTGTACTATTATCCAAATTGATTTCATCTGCATCTCCTCTGAGAACCATTACATTATTGTTAATGTTGTTCCCCTCTTGGCTTAAGAAATCAAATAAACCTTGTTCCTCTTCAACAAAACGTACGCGTGGTGCTTCCAAACTAACATTGTCCGTGAAGTAAGTGGTAAGATTATCAGTTGTAGTTAAGCTCTCTGGTTCAGCTTCACCAGTTTTGACATTAATACTCCCGCCTTCTGTCATCATTGCGCAATATGACTTTTGCACAAGTGTGCTGAAATAATCCTTTAACATGGGATCATCTTTAGCCATTAAAAGCGCAGTAGGTACAAGGCCACTCATAGGTCTGAACTCTTTCCCCAGATGCACGTTGATGCCAGAGTTTTCATCTCCTCCATTTAGGACAATTTTTTCAGCTCCCTCTGCCGCTCTGAAAAAGTTAATTTTACCATAATTCTCTATAGTCGAATCTTCGGCAAAGTTAATCTGCGTTGCCCCATAAATATTTATGACACCATCTATCTCTGTTCTCGTTTCTATATCCATACCTGCTTGGGCAGTTATTGATCCGGTTGTTAAAATTGCTGATGCCAGCATCATTTTCTTTAAATTTGTCATTTTTTTCTCCTTTCAAAACATTGACCAATTCAATAATTGGATAGCTTATAGTAAAGCTATTTCAACTATCACTATTAGTGTAATATAATATAGTTAATATATTATTAATGCCTACAAATAATTTTTATTGCAATAAAAAATTATTACACAAAAATTCAATATATAAATATTAATTTTATCAATATTTTATATATAAAATATATTTTTAGGTATTTGTTGGTATCCACTTCTCATTATGGTGCTAAATCGCTGAAAATTTATGCTAGGAAATACCAGAGAAACGACAATACGCATCGCATTTACTAAATGCGACTAATTCCCTCTTTACCCCCAGTTAAAACAGATGTGAGGCAGGAGGCATTTCCTGCTGCACATCTATTTGCTAACCTTAAGTTACCGCATTCACCCACTCACCAAATTTCTGTCTCATATGTTATGAACCTATATAAATTACATTCTTATTGCGCTCTGGATATTCAGGAAGTATAATAAAATTAATGTATAATTGAATTTAATGGCGAGGGAGAAGTGGTGGATTTAAAAAAAATTAGTGCGATGAAGCTGGTTTGCGCAATCGTTTCTTTTGCAAATGCTATAGCCTGCATAAGCATCTGCGGTTCTGACGCATTGCGTGCAACAACAGGTGTGCCAGAAGACGTCATAAAGGAATACGATAATGGTTTGCAACTAGCCAAAGATTTATGTGAATTTATTGGAATATCAAAAACGAATACGGTAACGAAAAGAGAAACAAAGCAGTTAAAGGATACTGTAGTCTACTGGGATTGCGATGATGTTCTGCAAAAAAATATTGATCCGTCACTGATGGGTAACAAAATATGGAGTTTCCTAAAAGATGAAGGAGCAGATGCCCGTAAGACAACAATCTGGGATTCTCCTAAAGATATCGTGGAGAAGAGTATTTTAGGACTGACGCAACATTTAAAAAGATGTGATATCCCGCAGTTTGTTGTGACGCAATGTACCTCGGATCCGACAACCCAACTTATGCGAGAAAGCATCCTAGAGAAGCTTGGATATTCTTTCAAAGACAATATTTTGGAAAATGACGAAACTTTTCAGGAAAGATGCAATCAAATAAAGATAAATTGTCAGCTATCTCTCAAACCAGGACAGACTATTATCACTCTTCCAAGATTTTCAAAAGGAATTGCCTACGCCGGGAGCGTGCCAAAGGAAGCGGTGTTCGAATGGCTATTGGATTTAATACAATCCTCTGGCAAGTTTCGCGATATTGCGGATATAACATTTGTTTTTACCGATGACAAACTTGCAAACCTTAAGGAATTCTGTAATGTTTGCCAGAAGCGAGGAATAAAAAAGTATAGAGCCTATCACTACACAAATGTACTAAAGAGGTCAAATTCTGAAGCTCCAACAGATAAGACGATCGAAAATCTTCAAAAAAGCAGTATCAGAAATGGCAAGTTTCTTAGCTATAAAGACGCTTGCCTAATGCCAAAATTTTTTCCATCGACAAAACTTAATTGGCCATTATGACTAGCTGGTTTTATGGAAAGTTGCGCTATCTGCCAACTGGTCAAGCTTCTGTGCGTCACGCGGTTGAGCCGTGCCTGTTTTATAGATATTAGTCTGGAGCCAATATAAATCAAAAAATGTCAGAAATTGCTTCGTTCCCAGAACATCACGGATGCATATTGGATCGAGATCCAAAATGGCGACATTATGTTTCTTATGAAGCAAAATGGGGAAAAATACTTTGCGTAGAATTGAAACGTGTGCTAACCTGTTAGCAGACGGAGTACTAGAGTGCTAAATAGGCATTCGAAGGTTTCGGAAGAATTTTTTAAAGGAGATGAATATTATGTCAAAAGTTATAGGAATAGATTTAGGAACAACTAATTCATGTGTCGCTATTATGGATGGGCAAAGTGGGAAGGTTATTGAGAACCTCGAAGGAGCTCGCACAACGCCGTCTATGGTCGCTTTTTTGGAAAATGGTGAGAGGTTAGTCGGCCAGCCAGCAAAGCGGCAGGCAGTCACGAACCACGAGAACACTATTTTTGCAGTAAAAAGATTGATTGGGCGCAAGTTTGATGATCCATTGACGCAGAAAGATAAAGATCTCGTGCCATATAATATTGTGCGTTCAGAAGGAGGTGATGCTTGGGTTCGTTCTCGCGGCAAGGATTATAGTCCAAGTCAGGTTAGTGCATTTATCCTGATGAAGATGAAAGAGATAGCTGAGGCACATCTTGGAGAGAAGGTAACACAAGCTGTGATTACAGTGCCGGCGTATTTTAACGATTCGCAACGACAGGCGACAAAAGATGCTGGGCGAATTGCTGGGCTTGAGGTTTTGCGAATAATAAACGAACCGACTGCAGCAGCTCTGGCTTATGGTATGGATAAAAAGAATAATGGCTCGATTGTCGTATACGACCTTGGTGGAGGCACATTCGATGTTTCGATTTTAGAGATTGGCGATGGAGTTTTCGAGGTTAAAGCAACAAATGGAGATACATTCTTAGGCGGTGAAGATTTTGATGCACGCATAATCAATTATGTTGCTGATGAATTCAAAAAAGAAAATGGTATAGATTTGACCAAGGATAATATGGCTTTACAGAGACTCAAAGAGGCTGCGGAGAAAGCGAAAATCGAATTATCATCGTCGATGCAAACTGATATTAACTTGCCGTTCATAACTGCAGACGCAACTGGACCAAAGCATCTCAGTGTTAAATTGACAAGAGCGAAATTTGAATCTTTGGTTGACGATTTGATTGAACGTACTATGGCACCTTGCCGGACTGCGCTAAAGGACGCAGGACTTTCCGCAAGTGACATCAAGGACGTCATACTGGTTGGCGGAATGACCCGTATGCCGAAAGTTATCGAGAAGGTCAGGGAGTTTTTCGGGAAAGATCCGAACAGAGGAGTGAACCCAGACGAAGTCGTGGCCCTCGGTGCAGCAATACAAGGTGGCGTTTTGCAAGGTGATGTGAAGGATGTTTTGTTGCTGGATGTGACACCATTGTCGTTGGGTATCGAGACTTTGGGTGGAATATTTACGCGACTCATTGATAAAAATACAACAATTCCGACAAAGAAAAGTCAGGTATTTTCAACAGCTGAGGACAACCAAACAGCGGTTACGATTCGTGTTTTCCAAGGAGAACGTGAGATAGCTGCTCAGAATAAGCTACTTGGACAATTTGATTTGGTTGGATTGCCGCCAGCGCGTCGCGGTATGCCTCAAATCGAGGTAACCTTTGATATTGATGCGAATGGTATCGTCAATGTTTCCGCAAAAGACAAAGCAACCGGAAAAGAGCAGCAGATACGCATACAGGCATCCGGTGGGCTTTCCGAAGAAGAAATACAAAAAATGCTAAAGGATGCTGAAGCGAATGCGGCTGAAGACGCAAAACGTAAAGAGATAATTGAGGTGAAAAACCACGCTGAGACATTGATAAATACGACTGAGAAGGGGCTTGCAGATTATGGTGACAAAGTTTCGGCTGACGAGAAAGCGAAGATAGAAGCAGACTTAAATGCACTGAAAGAAGCTATAAAGACAGATAACAAGGACGATATACAAGCGAAATCGCAAGCGTTGATGCAATCATCGATAAAAATCGGAGAAATGATGTATAAGGATATGCAGACAAACAATAGCGCATCCCCAAATAACTCCGAAAAACCTGATGATGGCGTTGTTGACGGAGATTTCAAGGATCTGAATAAATAGATAGCAGTTGCTCTGGGAAATACACTAATATTGTCGTGTTTCCCAGCTTCTGGCTCGGATGATAAATCTGTTACCATCTTTTAATTATCCTACCTAAAAGAGAGACTGAGGATCTTGACTAGAGTCATCCCAACACACAACCTAACAAATTTTGCCCCCCCCTAAATAGGGGGTGGATTTATTGGAAAAAATATTCGCCGTCGTACTCGTCGTAATATTACTACAAAAGCGCCTTATAACTTTTTTATCTTGTAATCGCTCAAATGCTTATATTTCATCTCCCCTCACCATATTTCTATCATAGATGCTAGTCACAAGCATTAGATAATATACAACATATGTGACTTAAATGGAGATGTTCTCTATGATTGCCTGACATATTCCGCAAGATGATTTGTTAATTCTCGACAACCTTGCATTGTGCCTGCGGAAATTTCAAAAATATTCTTTATCCGGTGTTGTTTGAATTCTTTCATAATTTCTTTTAATCTTGATGTTTCAACGATATCTACCTTATTTAGTGCGACAACTTCGGGTTTTCTAAAGAGATATTTCCCATATTTTTCAATTTCATTTCTCACAATTTCATAATTGTGCCAAGGATCCTCTGATGAGGCATCAACAATATGAAGAATTACTGCGCACCTTTCAACATGGGCTAAAAATCTATCACCGAGCCCTTTTCCTAAGTGCGCTCCCTCGATTAATCCTGGTATATCTGCAATTACAAGTTCTTTATCATTAAACTTTATCACGCCGAGCTGTGGCGTAATTGTCGAAAAAGGATAATCTTCTATTTTGGCTTTTGCATTAGTAACAGCTGATATGAATGTGGATTTTCCAGCATTAGGCAATCCAACAAGTCCGACATCGGCAATTAATTTTAATTTCAGCCACACCCATCGTTCCTCACCTGGCTCACCGTACTGAAATTTTCTAGGAGCCTGATTAGTGGACGATTTGAAATATGAATTTCCAAGCCCCCCTCTTCCACCTTGTGCTAACAAAACTGTTTGCCCGTCTTCGGTTAAATCTGCTATCTCTGTGAATTTGTCTTCATCAAGTATTTGAGTGCCTACAGGGACCTTCAGGATTATATCGTCTGAGGATTTTCCAGTCTTATTTTGGCCAGCTCCGTTACCGCCTTTCTGCGCTTTGAAATGTTGTTTATATCGATAATCTATGAGAGTATTGACATTTTTTACCGCTATTGCATAAATCGAACCACCAGATCCTCCAGCTCCACCATCAGGACCACCGAATTCGATAAACTTTTCCCGACGAAAGCTAAGGCAACCGTCACCACCATCTCCTGCTTTGAGGTATATCTTCGCTTCATCCAAAAACTTCATATCAAATGTTACCTATGGTCATCAATATATTTTGCAAACACAGATTTCGATATAAAGCCAATTTTGGAGGCTATTGGTTCGCCATTTTTAAAGATCATTATTGTTGGTAGGGACTGTATATCAAAATCCGCAGCCAACTCCTTTGCTTCGTCAACATTGACCTTGACCAGAGGCGTCTCCGGATTTTCATTTGAATATTCCTCAATTACTGAGCCTAGCATTCGGCATGGGCCACACCAAGTTGCCCAAAAATCGACAATTACCAACTCGTGTGAATGTAAAATTTTGTTAAATGCCGTTTTTTCAGTTATGTCTACAACCATCATTCCGCCTTTATTTTCTCAATTTCTCTCATCACGATTTTTTCAACAAATGTCTCCATATTTGAGTCAACCCATTGCTGTATAACTTTCTCAGCAATGTCAGAAAACAATTGATCTACAGTGCAAGAGCCAGCAATATTTGCCTTTTCCTTCGCTGCCTTGTTTTTGCCATACGAATTTAGGGCATTTGTCAATTGTTCAAACGGACTTGGCTTTTTCCTCACTATTGAAGGAACAGGATCAACAACCCCAGCTGATAGGGTACTCTTTTCGTTATATACCTGTGCGTCTGGTGCTTTCAGCTCCGGTTTTGCATCAACTTGCTCTCGGACGATTTGTGATTCATTCAAATTTATCACATTATCTTTTTCTGCATCATTATCCATTTCGGGTACTATTGCCTCTTTGTTTTCTGCCGAATTTTCGGCAGGTTTATCTTCTGAAACGTACTTTCTTATAGAGGACAAGATATCCTCCATAGACATTTCATCATCAGGGTTTTTATTCGTATAACTCATGCGTTTACTCCTTTAAAATTTATTACGTGTCTTACTGAAATGTTTCTTATAACTGAACGTACTATCCTTAATCTTTAAGTTTTGAGGGGTCATCTGACCTATCAAAGCTCTAGCTCGGCACTGACTGGAGAAATAGTCGTTTTCAGCTCGTGTTTCCATATATTTTGCCTCGAAAAGTTGTTCTTGTGCATCCAAAACATCCTTAATAATCTTCACTCCAGACTTATACTCTTCTTCTGCATCATGTAATGCTATTTGACGTGCCTCAACAGCTTTTTTTGCTGATAGCAAACTTTGTTTCGCTGCTGCCATAGACGCCCAAACCGCAGTGATTTGAGTTTTTACATCGTCTATCAGTTTTTCTTTATCTACAGCTGCTTTTGTGGCCAATTCAATGTATTTTCTCTTTTCTGCTCTAGCTGTTCCTCCATCGTATAACGGAACCGTTACTTGTAAAGCGACCGTGCTCCCTTTTTCTCTATACTTATCACCTTGATGATTTCTGGTATTATCTGATGCATTGTATACGTGATCATACGAATACGACAAATCAACAGAGGGCACAAATTCAGGAGTTGGCTTCTTTATAGCGGCCTTTGCAGCCGACAATGCTTGCGACGCAGCAATGATCTGCGGATTATTATTTTTTGCTATCTCTATAGCTTGTTTCTCTGTTATGTCCTCGTTAAACATTTTCTCCGGCGTAGTTAAATTTTTCGGAACTTTGTATCCAGTGAGTTCTTCAAATTGCGCACAATAAGCAATGTATTCTGCCGCAGCTTTTGCTAATTTTGATTCTGTTTCGGAGACGCTAGCAATAGCCTGAGAAACATCTAAATACTTCACAGCTCCGGTCTTATACATCCAATCTGCCACTTCTTTGCTGTTTTGTCTTGCTTCTAAAAGAGATTTTAAGTGATTTATTTCGTCTCGCTTTGCCAACAAGGCGAAATACACTATAGCAACATTTCTCAAAACTTCTTGTTTCTTAGCCTCATAGCTATACCATCTAGCCTTAATCTCAAGATCCGCTTCCTGTAGTGCCGCAATATCCGAAAAACCATGAAACAAATTCTGGCTAATGCCGATGCCATACGACCTAACATCATCTTCATATCCTTGCTTTACAGTTCCTGGAGTCGTATCTGGCACACCATTATTGAGAGATATACCACGACGTCCAGGGGCATCATATCGACTTAATCCTTTTTTCGTATCGTGCTGGCATTTCGCGTTCAAAGAAACCTTTGGCCTAAAAGCTGATGAGCGTACGACATGATTTTCGTGCGCGGCCATTAGTTCATTTTGGGCTGACAAAATCTCCTTGTTTTTTTTCAGCGCGCTCTCTAATGCCTCAAAAAGAGACCCTCTTACCGTAACTTTTCTTTCAAAATCCTCAGTCTTTGCTTTTTCAAGAGCCTTTTGCGTTTCTGTCTCTGGCTTTTTATTAACTTGTTCTGCTACGACTTCCTTATCATCTTTTGCAGTGGAATTACTCGGTGCCGATATAGCAACCAGTGAGCCGACACACATAGCCAACAAAATTTTTCTGTATAACACTTAAATGCAATCCTAAATACACAAAAATCACTCTCCTGAGAGAATAGCACTAATTCACAAATCCCATCAATGCAAAAACGCATACGGATATTACATATGTTCATCTTTGCAGAATTGCTTCAAAGGTTTATCGACTATACGGAATGTATGGTACAATTCTGATATTGTTGTCCTTAAACTCAAATACGCTGTTCGTTATGAGCGAAATTAGAATATATACAGAGGATGAATTACAAAAAATAGCGCTAGCTGGGAAATTAGCAGCTTCCGTGCTGGATTTTATAGAGCCATATGTGACGGCAGGAATAACAACAAATGAACTTGATCAGTTATGCTATAACTTTATCGTTGCCAATAATGCAATACCAGCTCCGCTAAATTACAATGGATTTCCTAAATCGATTTGCACATCTGTGAATAATGTCGTTTGCCACGGAATTCCCGATGAATATAAGCTGAAATCTGGTGACATTGTGAATATCGACATCACGGTAAATCTAGATGGTTGGTATGGGGATACAAGTCGAACTTTTATGGTAGGGAAATGCTCTAAATTAGCAGAAAATTTAGTTGAAATCACGAAGCAAGCGCTGTTTGTTGGAATTGAGGCAGTGAAACCGTATGGACATTTCGGCGACATCGGCAAGGCTATTCAAAAGTTTGTTGATAAGCACGGGTTTTCGATCGTACGCGATTATTGTGGACATGGGATTGGAGACATTTTCCATGGAGAACCTACAGTTTTGCATTATGCCACCTTCGGCAGTGGTGAACAAATTTTGCCTGGAATGTGTTTTACCATAGAGCCGATGATAAATGCCGGTGGGTATAAAACAAAAGTTCTAGGCGATCATTGGACTGCCGTTACACTTGATAAATCGCTATCAGCTCAGTTCGAACATACCTTAGCAGTCACAGAAAATTCAGTGAAAATTCTCACGAGAACTTAGCGAAAGTGCTGTATCTCACACACTAAAACGCTGGATTTTCAAACAACCAACTCTGCAGAATTTCCTTAAAATGAAATAGCATCCAGACTATGTTTTACTGGCATATCTCTTGTTTGTAGCTATTTAATTTCCAAAAAGAAATTTCCGCTTAATGTTTCGTCGTTCATTATATTACGTATAAGATTATGTTAGAATGATGTAATAATGATAGACATTTGTCGCAATGGATTAATGGAACGAGTTGTATCTCCAGATTTGATTAGTGAGGATATTTTTGCAGATAGATCACTTAGACCTAAGACATTGGAATATTTCACAGGACAGAAAGATATATGCAAGAATCTGGAGGTTTTTATACGCGCAGCAAAAACACGCGGAGAGCCACTTGACCATGTGCTGCTTTCTGGACCGCCGGGTCTTGGGAAAACCACTATGGCGCAAGTTATAGCAAATGAGATGAATTCATCAATTAAGATAACTTCGGGCCCTATCTTGACGAAACCTGGTGATTTGGCAGCAATTTTAACCAATATGAATGAACGCGATGTGCTGTTTATTGACGAAATTCACCGAATGCAGCCAGCTGTTGAGGAAATGCTCTATCCTGCAATGGAGGATTTTAAGATTGACATACTTATTGGTGAAGGACAATCTGCAAAATCTCTTAGATTGGATATTCCGCCGTTTACAGTAGTAGCCGCAACCACGCGACTTGGCTTACTTTCTCAACCGCTTCGCGAACGGTTTGGCATTCCTCTCAGATTTGATTTTTACACTGTAGAGGAATTGAGTGCGATTATTATAAGAAACTCAAATTTATTAAACTTTACTATCGATGAAGATGCCGCGCTTGAAATTTCCAGAAGATCACGCGGAACTCCAAGAGTGGCATTCAGGTTACTTCGCAGAGTACGTGACTTTGCCAGTATTTCAGGTTCAAACAATATAACATTGCAAATGGCTCAGAAGTCATTAGACCA
>CACYDS010000045.1 GCA_902773285.1 uncultured Pseudomonadota bacterium
CCTCAATAATCAATATATCTGGAAAAGTTATACAAATACGCTAAATAATTGGCGTTTCTTTCCAGATGTCTATATATCAATTTTTTAATAGAGGAAATTATGAAAAATATATCAAAAATTGTAGTTAGTGTATTGCCTGCAATATGCTTGAGTGCACACAACGTATCAGACGGCCACGCCGGCGAGTTGCTACGAGAAATAAAGAAGCAGCAAGATAATCTACTTCTTTTAGGAAAATATCATTCGAGGACAGAAGTAATACGCAGAATAATTAAAAATTATGACGAATTAAATGAAGAACTACACGACGCATTGGATACATTGTGGGCTAATGAAGCAGGAAAATTACTTCTACGTTCGCTATGCAAAGAAATAAAACTTGATACGCAAAGGATAACTATATTATGGGGTACTCATGATAAAGATGATGTCACCAACTTTTTTGATACAGAAAATTCAACAATATATTTAGACACTCTTCGTTTTGGTAAATATGTAGGGTACTGCGATGGAATTTTGACTGCAGAATCACATACCCTTGATGCAGTATTGTTTCATGAGCTTTGCCACGGTTTACACAATTTGAATGGAACAGATAAAGGAAACACACATAAATTTGTGCAAAAAGTGTATAACTTCGATGAAAAAGATCCGCTTGGCAGGTTAACTTGTCGAGCATGGGATAATGACGAAGAAATATATACGATAACCGGCAGGTATATCAATACTAAATGCGAACTGGATTTTGACTATTTAAATACCAACACGTACATGATCCTACAAGGATTAAAGAATGATATACCCCCATTATCGATAGTACAAAGAGTATATCATTGCAGTTTTGAATTATTGCTGGAAGAATATGCTGACATAGTTGATCTCAGTCTCGATCAATTTCTCATAAATTTGAAAGAATATGTTGACGGATAATGCGAGAATTGGTATTCTGGGGCTGAGAGGATTGAAAGTTAGAGACTTATGTTGAAGCGTACAATTGTTATGGAGGCATTGACAGCTGGTTTGAGCGTGGTATATGCAACCGAAGTTGAATTGACTACGGGCGAGGATTGGTACTACGGTCTTATTCATGACGCTATATGTTGTACTGTTCATGATCCCGTTTCTAAAACTTATAGGAGTGTTCCATATACACATGCACCAGAGGTGCCGGAAGGTTACCCGAGCAGGACAGAATATGTGCTTCGTGGAAAGGCATTTAAGCCACAGGAATTTTGGTCGCAAGATATGGAAAGACAGTTGCTGTTTCTGAAAAATCCAATTGTAGAGTGTGATCTACTGACTGTCGTTGATAAGCATCGTGATAAAGGTCTAAGGCGATACCTTATGCGACCGACTGGAAAACCATATCCACCAGAACTGGAACTGCAATTCGAGAAAGCCGTTTGGAAAATATTGCATACAAAATACGACATCTCATTCGAAAATTTCACATCGTCCTTGCGTTCTATGCTAATTCCGGAAGACAGGCTATACTCCGCTCCACTAATTGTTTATTTCGCAGATAAATTAGCTCCACAGTACGAATTTCATTATAAAGATGTTAAGCAATGGAATAGAGTTCTGATGAAAGTGGTTAAACGACCGTCGGAGTTCGAAATACTAACTGGAACTCAGAACAAGCAGGAAATCGTATACGAGCAAAAGTAGTAAAACCAGCCTTTCCATTGTCACTGAGCTTACTGAAATAGCAACATTACCGGTGGTAATTCACATTGATGATGTTGCTACGAAGACTTCACAATGTCATAAAAGATGATGCACAACGACTGACGATACTCTGGAATACATGCGATGAAAAGGACGAAAGTAATTATTTTCGATATAGAGACTCAGCTGTATTATTAAACACAAATAAGTTTGGAGATTACGTCGCGTATTGTGACGGGAAAATCTACGCAATCCTGGAACAACTAGATACTGTGCTATTTCACGAATTATGTCATGCTTTGCATAATTTGGAAGGGGTTAAAAACTATGGCGAACAAGCGTTTATACCTAAATTTTACAAACAACCAGAAGATCGAGAAGACATTAATGAAACTTGTGCTGCATGGGAAAATGATGAAGAAATATACACCATAACAGGTTGGTATGTTGACGAGGACGGAACTCTAAAGTTCGATTGGTTAAATACCAATTCATATATGATACTGGATGCGTTGCAAGATAAAATACCACCAGAGAAAATTGTGCAACGTGTCTTTCATTGCGACTACTGGGGGCTAGAACTAAAGTACCCAAACGCAAAAAGAGATCGTCTTGACGAACTTATCATCCAGTTGGAAAAGTACACTTGACGCATAGAAAAAAGTGTGGCAGTCTGAGATAAGGATAGCTTGGGATAGATGGAAATATGAATCCAAAGTATATGCTTGTTTCAGCCCTGCTTTTGGAGAGTATGGATGCTGCGATTGCGATGGAGACTGCTGACGAAGTGAAAACTGAAATTGCAGGTAATAGGTGGTTTCCACATCAGACGATTGAAGATTATGTTTGTGGACATTATGAGATATTTGAAAAATCACTAAGATATAAGTTGATTTTTGAAAGGACACGATGTGAATATACAATGTTGGGATTAACATTTGAACCACGTAAATTTTGGGAGCGTCCAATAGAGGAACAATTAGTCTATTTAAAGGAACCAATTCAAAAATTTGATTTGCTAACTGAGGCTCCTAGGAATCATTGGGCGCTTAGTTATACGAATGACGAAAGATGCGGACTATGCCTAAAGTCACGTTCATATTCAGAAGAACTCGAAGAAAAGTTTGAAAAAGCTGTGTGGAATGTATTATCAAAGGAATATAAAATTTCGTTTGATTACTTCAAAACATCATTACGTTCAGCTTTACTACCAACAGACAGAATATATAAAACACCATTACTTATGCACTTTACAAATTACTTGGTGCCCAGATACAAGTTTTATTACAAAAAAGGCTCATTTAAGCCAATCAAGACAGAACAGTATCCATCAATATTTGAACTA
>CACYDS010000046.1 GCA_902773285.1 uncultured Pseudomonadota bacterium
AAGGAGTTGCAGGATATGTTTAAGCCGATAAATGATTACCGGTACAGAAACCATAAATATCGCGACAATCCCCTCGATATCATCAACAAAGCCTATAATATAAAGGTCGATACGTCGCAGTGGCAGAGTAACAGGGACAGTTTCAGTCGATTGTATAAATCGCTTAAAAATGCATCTATATCGCACCAGGATATTCTCATGATGGTTGGCAATCCGTACGCCCAAACCATCCAAAACTGGAAGAACATACCAGAGGCGAGACGTCAGATTATTAGGAAAGAGTATCCTGAGATGGATGTAGCGACGGTGGCATACCTAAAGTGGGAAGCTGAACATGTCCGCATTTCTAATATAAAAGAGGGTATTGACGACTGTTTTGCCGACTTCGTAGGCTTTGTGACAAATGTGAAAAGTTTCCAGTTGGGTTACAAAGCATGGCAAGCCTTCAAAGCAAGAAAAATCGTCACAACGATACTCAACAATGCGCCGAAGCTGGAGAAAGCGACAAACAAATTGCTTGAAGGCGAAGGTAAAGTCGGAAGCTACGGTGAGTTGCAGGCACTGAACAGGAAATTAAATCGAAAAGGATTAGCCGCACATCATGCCCCTTCTAGACAGTACATGAAAAAGTACGGTGTCAAGGAGAATGAAGGGATTTGTATAAATGTTGAACATTCACGAATAAAAACAAATAAGCCTGGAAGACATCAACAGACGCGAACATACGGCGTAAAAGGCAGAATAGATTCAAAGTTGAAACCACGTGACGAATTGGCTGAAGACATCAAAGACATGAAACAAATATACAAAAAAGAAGGAGTTTACAATGATAAAATGAGAGATGGTTTGTTAGATCTGATTAAGCAAAATGAAAATAAGTTCCCAGAACTTTTTAAGAAAGGGCAGAAATAGTGATCGATGAAAAAATCATAAGTAGGTTGAAACAGACGTTTTCTTTTGAAACACAGAATGATGTCGATGAGTTTCTAGAGCTCATCGACCAACTCGATACCGCAACAAATCCGGAATATTTGCCGTATCTTTTCGAATTCTTACAAGACGATTGCGATATAGAGGGAGCAGATGAAACCATAAGGTTAGCCATAGAGGATGCTCCAGCGCACTACTTTGTGCCCAGTTTGCTCAAGAATTTAACAAAGCTTTATAACAAAGCTCATAACCAATGTAAGTACCTGTTTTGGGGAATACTTAATGATATAGAGTATTTTGACAATTTGAAAGACAACATTCATTTAGCCGATAAGGAGACATTGCTGAAATTGCTTGATGATATATACAAGGACAAATATTCTTTGCCAGAACATAAAGAGGCAATACAAGAATTGAAGAAATTGTTGGATGATGATAAATAAGTGTTATCGAAGCATGGTCAATAATAATCGAATATTTAAAAATAGTGTTGCATCATCAATACCTAATGTTAACACTTCTTTAACGAAAATGTTTCACGAGAAACATTGCAATTCATCTGGGATACGGAGAATACCTCAGAAAATCAAATTAGCTAAGGAGTTACAGACATTGTTTAAGCCTGTAAATCAGTATTATTCCTGGAACCACAAGACCAAAATATACGGAACCTCCAAGTGCCTCGACACCCCACTCAACATCATCAAAAACGCATATAGTATGAAGGTCGATACGTCGCAGTATCAGAGAAATCGCAATTACTTCTCGAACCTCTATAAATCTATGCGTGGAGCTGATATATCCCATCAGGACATCCTGGCAGTGTATGGCAATCCATATATCGGTACTGTCACCAAGTGGAATGAGCTATCGTGGCAACGTAAGCAGAATATTCTGAGGGATTATCCGGAGACTGATAGGATTGCGGAGCGTATCAATGAGGCGAAGCAGGCGCTGACGTTAAAGCTTGCGAATGATGATTATGATACCAAGCAGTTCATTCAGGATTTCGTAATAGTTGGTTTGTCGGTGTGGGCGGAGAAGCAATTTAAACTGCCGAATACGCTGATGGCTCCGGTGTATGCGACGCGAATGGAGCGTGCATTCGCCTATATTCAGCCGAAGTACGAGAAAATCGCATACAAACTCTCCGATAAAGCCTGGAAACTCTACAAAAAAGCCGAGGATTTCTTTAAAAAGAAAATCAATACTGAAACGAAACCAAGACTTGGAACTTCCGGGTATAAATTGGGAAGATTCTGGAAGGAACAACTGGTTGATAGTGTACAAGGCTTAAAAAATCTCGGCGTTAAGTCTAAAAAAATCGATGATATCCTAGGACAAATACAACGGGCAAAACGATATTTTCGTGATGGAGAAATTAAAGCTGACAAGTACGGTAACTTGTATAAGTTTGATAGGTCTCACCCAGATCGAAAAGTACATTTGGAACGGATTGTTGAGACCAAAAAAGGCTTCAAAAATGATGCAGAAATAGATCCCGAAACTGGCGAAATTATGGCAAGTTTACTAAACAGGATAACGAAAAAATGACAAGGAACTATAAGCTCTTGGACAGAAATAGCCATTTTATATATGGATTTGCTAGTTCGCGCAGTGACTATATGATCTGCGCAAACTTTGATCCGTGGACGGGAAAATATTTGATGACAAGCTACACCATATCGTGCGAAATGATAAAATCACATTACTCATCATTTTTACAAGATGGGCAAAATACAATGCAGGATGCTATACGTTCAATTCTAATAGAAGCGCGACGCAACATGCACAATGGCGGTGATGTTTGCGATTTATTATACGAAACTACCAGTGGTTACGATAAAGGAATGACACGTCTAGCATACATACCAACGATACGAACATATGCTTTTTTCCGCAAGAATGAAAAGGGGGTATTCGATGCATTGGACTACTGCCCGTTTTGTGGAGCTAAGTTACCTGAACGTCTGGATGACAAATTAACCGAAATATTGCAGGCTGAGTGCGGTCTGCACTCCTGGCGTGACTATAAAAAAGCCTCACACGAATTCCACACTAATGAATGGTGGGTGAAACGAGGACTATAAAAAATCTGGGTTCTATTTATGGTACAATAATACTGTAGCGTTTAGAAGATGTTGGAAAGATGATATCTGTGAATTTAGGCAAAGGTGTTAAGGCTCAATTAAGTGATGTTTCAAAACTTTTAAATGTGTCGGAAGATGCTTTTATCAAAGAAGCTATAGAAAATTACCTTGAAGATAGGCAGGATTATCTGGATGCGGTAGAAGTTTTACATAAAAACGAGCGGAGATACTCCTTTGAAGAAGTAAAAGACGAATTTAAAGATGATTTACAGAATTGAATTTTTCGCAACTACAATAAAACAATTAAGAACACTCAATAAAACATCAAGGCAACGAATACTGGCATATCTTGAAAGAGTGGTTTTACGTCTAGATAATCCGAGGGATGCAGGAACGGCATTGAAAGGCAATCTGGGCGGACTTTGGAGATATCGCGTTGGTGATTACCGCATAATTTGCGAAATTCAAGATAATAAATTTCTTGTGTGCGTTATACAAATCGGACATAGACGTGATATATACAAAGGCTGAATCCGGTTTAGTTGATAACCCACATCCGCCGTTCAAGCTAGAGAGCGAGTATAGCTACAGTGCTCATAGCTATAGGCCGGATCCACTTACTCAGATACGCAATGCCTACCACATGCCCATTGATACGACGGAGTATCTGGTAAATCGTGATAAGTTCCATAGGCTATACCAATCGCTGAGGGAAGTGAGTATTCCGCATTCGGATATGGTAATT
>CACYDS010000047.1 GCA_902773285.1 uncultured Pseudomonadota bacterium
CAGGAATGAGCCCTCCGATCACGTCTGTTGCTTAAGACATGAGCCTACACCTCCATCTATTTATTCCATGAAGTTTCTACCTTCTGCGCCCAAATACTTTACAATTTTTTCGATACCTTTGTCCAAAAACTATGCACGTTTGCCAAGCAAGCACCAAAATTGCAAGGCCAGAAATTATCGATTATCAAGCGGGATTTAAGGCCTTAAGCACTCCCCCTCCCAAAAAAAATGAACATGTACTTACACCGCCAGAAATGAAACCATATTTTGCATGCTAATAGCATCTAATTTTTGTTCATTCTCTCACCGAAATCACAGAGCAGCGTTCACCAAGCTTTTTTGCAGCATCTAAAGCCATTTGTTGCGAATTGTAAGGACCAACTAATATTGCTCGCTGCGTTTCCCCCTTGGAACTACTGACTTTTTTAACAAAAATGTCTTTATCTCCAAAAATATTTCCATATTTTTTCTTGAACAATTTTGCTTCATTTAACAAAACTTGGCGATCCTTACCTGGAGAAAGTTTTATAAAATACAATCTCTCGCTTACTATAGAATATTCCTCAACATCACTTTCACTTTGAAATGCCTGATTGCGTTCTGGTATTTGAAAGGTTTCTTCCTCCGGCGGAAGAAGTTGCTTGTCTCGGCTATCAGATGAAATTGAATTATCCACTAAGCTGTAAACGGATTTATCTCTATGTGGTATTTCTGCTCCACCTGGAACTTCAGGAAGTACTTTAAATGAGGACTGACTTGGTTCTATAATTGGAATTCCGTGTGCATCACGCGGGTAGTGGGAGGTATTACTATTCCAATTGTAAATAATCCAAGATATACAAACTAACGATAAAATCGATGCAAATGTAATTATAAATTTCTGCCAAAGCTCTCCAAATGGCAACAATCTTTGTCTGCGCGGTAAACCTTTTTCACTATCCCAATAAGATTGATTAAATTCAGCATAAGTATCACGATGAGCATTTAATGGGTATCGCTGCAATGGTGGTAACCTACGTTTCTGATAACGTATCATTCGCTCATTTATTATGTTATTTTGTCCAGCAAAATAGCCAGTTTCCTGATCCTCATCATTAGGAATATATTCTTGAAAATGCTCGTGGTAATCGTCATATTCGTGTGATGCTTCTGGTTCATCTTGTTTGTTCCAAGATTCAGAAGATTCCCAATCTTGCTCAGCATTTCGCGATCTCGTGCCACTTTTCGGGGACATAAAAACATCATCATACCTCAAATATCTCTGTTTATTATCCCCATGTTTTCTTCCTTTGAAGTTATCATTCATTGTTATGTCTTCACCTCATTTCTGACATCGGGGTTACCCCAATTATATCAAATCCATCTTCCAAAATGCTTTTCGTTGCCAGAAGTATGGATAATCTAGCTATAGTGCATTTTCTATTTGCCGTGTCAATAAATCGCAGATCTGTATTGATTTTTCCCTTATTCCAGAGAGCATGAAATAATGACGCTATGTTTTGCATATACGCAGGCACTCTGTGCGGTTCAATTGCTATTGCAGCCGATTTTATCTGTTCTTTCCAGAAAACTAGTGCTTTTATAAGTGAGAGTTCAGCATCATCAGATAACATTGACTTATCACAATCCATCAACTCATTTTTATCAATTTTGCCATTTTCTGCTTCAAAATATCTGAAAACGGAGCATATCCGCGCGTAAGCATATTGAATATAAAAAAGCGGATTATCCATTGATTGTTCAACAGCTTTAACAAAATCGAAATCTATCATAACATCATGATGCCTCGAAATCATCATATAGCGGGTGACATCCTTTCCTACTCTTTCGACAACTTCTTTTAAGGTTATAAAAGTCCCAGCACGTTTCGACATTCTCACAGGTTTTCCATTTTCTAAAAAATTCACCAATTGATATAGTCGCACTTCCAAGTTAGCATGTCCTCCACTTAGGGCATTTACTGCCGATTTTAAGCGCTTTACATATCCATTGTGGTCAGCCCCCAAAATAGCTATCATCTTAGCAAAGCCACGTTGGATTTTATCTAAATGATAGGCTAAATCCCCAGCAAAATATGTCCAAGTGCCATCTGCTTTGCGTATTGCTCTATCAATATCATCCCCATATTTTGTTGAGCGAAATAAAGTTTGTGGGCGTTCCTCCCACTCATCAGAATCTGTAATCCCTTTTGGTCTGGGGAGTATTCCTTCATAAATGTCACCGTGCTTTTTCAGTATTTCTAATGCTTCACTCACAAGGTTACGTTCACAAAGTTTTGCCTCAGAAGTGTATTTATCCATCACAACGCCGAGAAGTGCCAGATCTCTTTTGACATTCTTCATCAGCTTATCAATTGAGTAGCGGCAAAAGAAAGGTAGCCATTCTGATTCGTCTTTATTCAAATATTTGTCTCCATGCTCTTCGACTAAACCTTTAGCTAAATCTTTAATATATTCTCCGCAATACATATCTGAAGTAAAATCATCTTCAGAAATAGTATCCCCTAGGGTTTCGCGGTATCGAAGATACATAGACCGGGCTAAAAATTTTATTTGATTGCCTTGATCATTTATATAAAATTCTCGAGTTACTTTATATCCTACTCGTTCCAGTAAATTCGCGACAACACTGCCAAACACCGCATTTCGCGCATGACCAGTATGCAGAGGTCCTGTCGGATTTGCAGAGACAAATTCCAGATTTATAGGAGCATCATTAAAAATATTTGAATAGCTATAATAGTTCCCACTCCCAATGATCTCCGCTATAACACTCTGCCAAGCTTTATTATGTAATCTAAAATTTATAAATCCGGCGCCAGCAATTGAAACTTCAGAAACATTTTCATTTTTGCTTAATGCTTTACAAACAGCTTCGGCAAGCACTTTCGGAGCAACTCTGAGCCTCTTCGCAAACATCATGGCTACATTAGTATATAGATCACCAAAAGTTTTATCTTTTGGTGGTTCGACTAAAATCTCATCGCATGACGCAACAATTCCAGGCCGAAGAAAAGGCCTCATAGCGCCTAAAATGCACTCACGTATTGAACTAAACATCCAATTCAAACAGACTATGGAAACTAGTCAATTGTACAATATTGGCAATTTGATGGCAATTACCATGTGTACAAGTGTATAGTTTGCTTAAATCTTTTTTTTGCATGTGAGCGTTTTATAAATAGCGTATTTGTCAAGCTTACTATCATCTTTGTTCATTCATTTATCTTTCTTTCAGCGCTTTTATCAAGTTATCGCACACTTTCTTCGCATCTCCCAAAATCATCATAGTATTGTCTCGATAAAATAGCTGATTTTCAATGCCTGCATATCCTGACCCTAATGAACGCTTGATAAATAAAATTGTTTTTGCTTTTTCCACATCAAGGACAGGCATGCCATATATTGGCGATGTCGGATCATCTTTAGCTGCCGGATTTGTTATATCGTTTGCGCCAATCACGATCGCAACGTCTGTTTGTCCAAATTCGTGATTTATATTTTCCAACTCAAAAACATCTTCATATGGTATATTTGCCTCTGCCAAAAGCACATTCATATGGCCAGGCATGCGACCAGCTACCGGGTGTATTGCATATTTTACCGAGATATCCTTAGATTTCAGCTCATCTGCAAGTTCTTTTATCACATGTTGGGCTTGAGCTACTGCCATTCCGTACCCAGGCACAATTATAACTGAGTTTGCGTTTTGCAGTATAAATCCGGCATCTTCAGGACTGCATAGCTTAACATTCCCATGAGCTTGTTCATCTGGTTTATTTGTGATTTTGTTGTGTGAGCTAAAGCTTCCGAATATTACTTTTACTAACGACCTGTTCATTCCTTTGCACATTATGTGACTCAGTATAGCTCCAGAAGTGCCGACTAATGCGCCAACAATCACCAATAACCCATTGCTTGCAGAAAATCCTATACCGACTGTTGCCCATCCGGAATATGAATTTAGCATCGAAATAACAACTGGCATATCAGCACCACCAATTGGCATTATAAGGAAGTACCCAATAACCAGAGACAACATCATAGTTTGGATGAGTAATTCAGGTGTTTGCCTTACCGTAAATGCAACTATCAATGCTGCTAGACATACTCCAAGTGCATTATTTATTTGTCGTTGTCCTTTAAATCTCCAAGGCTTTCCGCTGATTATTCCTTGGAGCTTTCCGAAAGCCACAACTGATCCAGTAAAAGTGATCGCACCGATTGTGGTGCCCAAGACCATTTCTAGTGCTCGCATGTTATCGTGATTTACTGATGGTATTCCATATATGCAAAAGAATGACGCGAGTGAAATAAAAACGGCGGCCAACCCAACTAAACTATGGAATCCAGCCAAAAGCTGTGGCAATGCGGTCATGCTCACTTTTTTCGCGATAATGTATCCGATAATGCCTCCCAAAATTGCGACTATTATTACTTTTACCAGTGTTAGAGTCAGACTTACCTCTAGTTGAGCAAAATATATTGGAATTTGCGTACCCAAGAGTGCTAATGCCATACCAGCCATTCCAAATCGATTGCCATTTACCGATGTTTTTGCAGAAGACAACCCGCGCAATGCTAGGATAAATAACACACTAGCTACTAGAGACATATAAGTGCATATATAGTATAAAATCATGTTACTCTCCCTTATTCTGGCTCTTTTTCCCAGCAAACATCGAAAGCATACGTTTAGTGATCATAAACCCGCCGACAATATTTATTGCCGTCAGAAAAATTGCGCCTAAACCTAGCCATGAACACAAAGCTGCATTCTGACTTTTCCCGATAAGTGATACGAAAACGTAATCTAAAGCAGCAATTATGATGACACTAGATATCGCATTCGTAACCGACATTAAAGGGGCATGCAACGCAGGAGTGACTTTCCAAACAACGTAATACCCCACAAAACACGCCAAAACAAAAACCGTTAGTATCATAGCCATTCCTTTTTACCTTACATTGTTCCAATTATGCCACTTTTAAGGAGATTTTTCATAACTTGCTTTTCGATTGGGCTATTGGTTCCATCAAAATTTTCATAAAGTCATGTCTATAATATTTAGCTAAGACAAATAGAGAAAGTATATGAAAAATCAGTCACCAAGGATAATCAGTGACGGCAACCTAATTGCAAATATCAAATGTATCATGCCCATTTGCCTGCGCAAAAAGTAATTAACTGTGAGCTATTCACTTCTTTTTTAGGAGCTCAGAAAAGATCTTCCTGACTTTCTAACATAAGTGATCAACTTTGATTCCGTTATATATAACTAGTGTTGCTTTTAAGATAGGATCGTCGATCTTAGTAATGTCTGGTTGTTCTTGCATTTTTGATATTAATAATTCAAAAAATGCGAACACATTCTTTGCATACAATTTTGAGGCATCATATGGAATAATATTTAAAATATTATCAAATCCAATCACTTTTACTCCATTTGTTTCGACTGTTTTGCCAGAAACAGTAATTTCACAATTCCCCCCACTTTGTGCGGATAAATCAATTATCAGTGCGCCTTTTTTCATTGTTTCAATCATGTCTGCCTTTATAATCAAAGGGGCCTTTTTCCCCGGGATTTGGGCAGTTGTAATGACGATATCTTGAGAGGGCAAAATTTCACGTAAGAGTTTTTCTTGAGCTCGCTTATACTCTTCGCCCATCTCTTTTGCATATACACCATCTGTTGTTTCACGGGAATCGACTTCAATAAACTTAGCCCCAAGGCTTTGGACTTGCTCTTTAGCTGAAGTACGAACATCGAAAGCAGAAACAACGGCTCCTAGTCTTTTTGCTGTTGCAATTGCTTGAAGACCCGCCACTCCGGCACCAATTACAAGCACCCTTGCAGCAGGTATTGTTCCCGCTG
This sequence comes from uncultured Pseudomonadota bacterium, assembly GCA_902773285.1. Classification (GTDB taxonomy): domain Bacteria; phylum Pseudomonadota; class Alphaproteobacteria; order RUG11792; family RUG11792; genus RUG11420. The sequence continues at coordinate 5,876 of CACYDS010000047.1, forward strand.
TGGTCATCATGAGCGGTATTGCTCGATTAATCTCATGTGCTGCTTCGATCATTGCCTTATATCCAGCCAAGCTAGCCTGAGAGGATAAGACATCCATATATTGTGCGCGAGTAGTGCGTGGTATTTTGTTTAAAGCAAAAACAGTTAATTTTTGTTCTTCGCAAAATGCTAAATCAATAGCCTGACTAGTTATTAAAATAGTGCCAGGATTATATTGTAATTTCTGAAAATTTATTGAAAAGACAACATCTGCACCTTTTAACCCACTACTAGCCGGACATAGCACTGCCCCAGATTTTTCATATTCGATGTCTGAAAAGCCCGCGTTTATTCCCGCATTTGTGGCGACAAAAACCTCATGAGTTAAATCTGCAAATTTTTTTGCAATATCCGGAGTTACAGCAACACGGTTATCACTTTCTTCGGAAACAACGAATATTTTCATAAATCCAGATTAGCATGCGATTCAATATAGCAATTTTACACAAAGTAGTGGCTTTAGCACAACCTTTCAGAAGTCAGGGGATTGCAAAACAAATAAACAAAGAAGTTCTCTGCTATGCAGAAATAAAGTAACAGAGAGCTTTATCGTCTGTGTCGATTTGCTGTAAAACTTAGTTTTTCGGTGCAATCTTGTGAGGTATATCAAGCGGTAAGTCAATGATTTTATGTCTACGTGCTTTATACCAGCATTCATACTCAGCTCTATTTCGTATGAGGAATTCCAATCCGTGAATACAGATTTTTAAATCATTTTTTCCAATTCTATCCAGAAATTTACGCAAACTTTTACTTATGCTGCAGCCAATGTAAAATCCACAAAATCCCTTTTTATTTGCCTGCCTGCCAATCCAATAATGAGTTGTTTGTTTTAAAAAAATCGGAAGATATGTCAGGAAAATGAGCATAGATTTGTAGTAATCGATTGAAAGATTGGAAATCTACAAATACAAAGCTAGATTCGAAATGCTGCGCCTAGATACATTTTTCTTGCCAGCTCATTGCTTGCAATTTCCTCTGATGTTCCACTTACTAAGATTTGTCCATTTGCCATGATGTAACCTCTATCGATTACCTGCAAAGTTTCGCGCACATTATGATCTGTGACGATTATCCCTATTCCGGAACTTTTCAGTTTTTGTATAATGGCGACTATTTCGCTAATTGAAATTGGATCGACGCCAGAGAAAGGTTCATCTAGCAGCAAGAACGCCGGCGAAGTAGCTAATGCTCTGGCTATTTCAACTTTTCTACGCTCCCCGCCGGACAGAACATAAGCCATCGATTTCCGCAAATGCGTGATAGCAAATACATCCAAAAGTTCATTCAACTTATCGAATATCTGATTTTTGTCTTTATACGTAATTTCTAAAATAGCCTTTATGTTATCTTCAACAGATAAACCACGAAAAATCGAGGCATCCTGAGGAAGGTAAACTATTCCGGCATTGGCTCGCTTGTGTATCTTGGTGTAAGTGATATCTCGTCCCGATAAAGTTATATTTCCAGCGTCCGGTTTAATCATTCCAGAAAGTATAGAAAACAACGTGGTCTTTCCTGCCCCATTAGCGCCCAAAATCCCCACAATTTCAGCCGAGTTAAATGTTAAGCTAACTCCTTTTAAAACCGCTCGGTTCTTATAAAACTTCTTTATATTATCTGCCTTTAATATCATTTTTTCTTTGTCAGCTTTGTCTCAATGCTACTGTCCAGTACAAATTTTACTCGATTTTTTGATGTTATATTCACAACCCCCGTCTTGATTTGGTAAACAATCCGGTCTGCATTTAAAATGCCATACTTCTTCCCTTCAATTACCACATCTTTCAAGAAAGTCACTGAAAACATATCGCTTTCACAATTTTTCGCAGTCACGGAAATTTTATCATCACTGTAGTTAACATTCCCAGTCGCAATCACTCTTTTTGCATCCCGTCCGTTCTTTTTCATGTAAATTATAATCTTGTCAGCCATAAAGGTTTTTCCATTCAACTTTGCTTTCACATTCCCAACTAGGGAATAAACTTTCCGTTTAGTATCAAATTGAGCCTCATCCGCACTCATATCAAAAGCGCTTGCAGATATCGCAGAAATTGCAATTATAACAAGATAGATTGCTTTCATTTTTTTCCTTTGACCGTGAGGTTTTTCAGTTTTATAACACCCTCTTTATCCACCGAAAAACCATTTGAAATAAAACTTCCCCGAGCACCTGTACCAGTCACCTTTGCCTTCCCGGTTATTGTTTGCGCCATAAAATCCACCAAGGCATCTTCGGTACAACACGTCATGTCCATTGATTTGATTATAACATTATCTTGAAGATAAGCTTTCTTCTCTTTTAGATCGAGATTACACACATTGCACTCGATAGTGGTATCCTTGTTACCTTTGCGAAAGCTGGCTTTAATTTCAGAAAGCACCAGCTTTTCCTTCGTCCTTAAAACAATTTCTTCCGCAGTTAAAAGCAAAATTCCCCCATTAAACCTGCGTTTATATGCAACTTTCTTTGTAACATTCTGTTTCTCTGAATTAGAAGTTGCAGCTCCTGCTTTTTGTTCCTTCTTGCTATCAGCTAAAGCAACATAATATCCAACTGAGATAGTTGTTATCGCAAGGAATAACAACTTAACTAATTTCAAAAACATCAAAAAGTATACTTTAAGCAATACTTCCAAGATTGTATCAAACATTATCGCCTATGGCAATTTTTATTTGCTCATGTAAAATTAAACGGCTGTAAGACAAAGTTGTCTCATATGCTCTGAGCCGATACAACGCTTCACAGTTTCAAAGAAATTGTGCTAAAATGGACCGAAAGTTTGCGTGGTTAGCGGTACATAGATGGCATCACAGATTTTAGAAAAAACATACGTCCCTTCGCAGTTTGAGAAGGAGGTTTATGAAGCGACTTTAGATAAGTTTTATCCGAATGGAAATGCTGATAAAACTTTCACAATTCTGATGCCTCCGCCTAATGTCACTGGCAGTTTACATGTTGGACATGCGCTGAATTACACTATCCAGGATATCTTGGTCAGGTATTACCGGCAAAAGGGGTATGACACGCTCTGGCAACCTGGGATGGATCACGCCGGAATTGTGACGCAAATGGTCGTATCACGCGAATTGGAAGCTCAGGGAGTTGATGTAAAATCGTTATCACGTGATGAATTGATTGAGAAAATCTGGGAATGGAAAGCAAAATCTGGAGGGCGGATTTTTGAGCAACAGAAGGCTTTGGGGTGCTCGGCTCCGTGGAATTACTCTAGATTTACTATGGATGAAGGCTTTTCAAAAGCAGTTATTGAGGTTTTTGTAACTTTATACAAAGATGGATTGATTTTTAGGGCGAAACGATTAGTCAATTGGGACACCAAACTTAAAACAGCAATTTCGGATTTAGAGGTGGTCAACAAAGAAGAAAAAGGCACGCTTTGGCATATCAATTACCAAATTGAAGATAGTGATGACTTTATCACCATTGCAACAACACGTCCGGAAACTATGTTTGGAGATACTGC
>CACYDS010000048.1 GCA_902773285.1 uncultured Pseudomonadota bacterium
GAGCGGTTGAGGATGGGCTATTTTTTTCCTTTTTTTCTCCAAATATCGTTCGCCTTTTGCTCCAGATTTATTTGCCTCTGGCGTGCAATGGCAAGTGATCCTGCAGGTACTGTATCTGTGAACGTGCTTCCGGCACCAAGAATAGTGTTATCTTCAATGGTGATTGGAGCGATAAGCGTCGAGTTCGATCCAACAAACACGTTGCTACCGATTGCTGTCTTGCTCTTTGAAACCCCGTCATAATTGCACGTAATGGTCCCTGCTCCAATATTTGTTTTTTCCCCTATAGTAGTATCCCCTATGTATGCGAGATGCTTTGCCTTTGTTTTCGTTCCAAAAACAGAGCCTTTTACTTCCACAAAGTTGCCAATAGCTGCCCCCTCTGCAAAGCTGGAATTTCCGCGTATTCGAGCAAAGGGACCTATCTCAACATTCTGAGAGATGCAGCAGTCTTGGATATGGGAAAACGCATATATGTGACTTCCTGCTCCTATTTTGACATTATTTCCAATAATAACATTCGGCTCAATTACGACGTCGTTTTCGATTTGCGTATCGTGCGAAAAATAAACTGTTTCTGGAGATACTAGATTCACTCCATTTGCCATAAACTTTTGTCGCAACTGATTTTGCATAAATGCCTCTGCTTTTGCCAAATCCTGCATCGTATTTATGCCGTGAAAGGCTTCGTAGTCTGGAGATTGTATTACCTCGACCTCTTTTATAAAATTGAATATATCTGTCAGGTAATATTCGCCGGAATCTGCATTCTTTCTGATCTGAGGTACATATTTTTTCAAAGATTCGGTTTTTATTTTATATATTCCTGTGTTGGCCAAAGATATTAATTTCTCGGCATCAGTGGCATTTTTATATTCGACTATTTTATCGAATTTACCGTTATCTAAAACAATACGGCCATAGGGCATATGCTGAAATTCATGTGGTAATGTCATTGCTATCAAGGCATTTTTAGAAGAAGTTTTAGCGAGGTTCTTTAAATGCTCGGCTGATATCAGTGGCATGTCTCCGCAAAGAATTATGGTATATTCTGACGATAAAGCATCAAGCGCGCATTTAACTGCATCTGCCGTTCCCAATGGCTCAGGCTGTATTTTGACGGTTACATCGCTAAAATACTCGCTATCTTTTATTTTATCTTGCGTAACAACTATGACATTTTGCGGACTACATTCGTTTATTGTATCGATGATATAGCGAATAATTGGCTTACCAGCAATTGTATGAAAAAATTTGGGCAGGGACGACTTCATGCGGGAACTATTCCCTGCAGCTAATATTATGAAATCTACCGACATGATGTTACCTCACAATATAAACGACAAAACCCAAATTATTGCAAAATGCATCATCATTATAAAAACAGCCGCACTTGCAATATCTTTTGCTTTTTTTGATAATTCGTGCCTCTCAAGTCCTACTCGGTCTACAGTCGCTTCGATCGCCGAATTTACTGCCTCAGCAAATAAAATCAAAACAAACGAACTAAACATATATAATCGCATACTGAGAGTGGTATCACGAAATATTTCTATTACGACTAAAATTGCTAAAACTATAAGTTCTTGCTGAAATGCACGCTCTTTTAACAGATTTTCTAACCCGCTCATTGAATAGAAAAATGCATTCTTTATAGCAACTAAACTTTTCATTTTGTTCTCACTTTCTCAAAACTTAATGAGTTGCCGGAACTAGTTACTTTCATATATCCGGAACGTCCGTAGTAATCTAGACCATTTGCATAAAATATTCCATGCTTTTCATTCGGATTATCTATCTTAAATCCCAATATCTCTGCAATTATTTTAGCAACAACGTAAGGATAAATCGCTTTCAAAGAACGTATCTTGTTCATGAACCTCTCATCGTTGCTTTGAAATAAAAATGGTACTGTCGCAACTTCAGGCTCTATTATGCTGTGCCCGAACATCCCTTTTTCACCTAACATTTCGCTGTGATCTGATGCCCAAATTATATAAAACTTACCAAGCCTTTGCTTATTGAAGCGTTCAAATACGCGTGTTATAAACGTGTCATTATACCTCATTGCATTATCGTATTCATCTATTTTTGCATCGAGGCCATCAGTAAAATACTTGGTAGCTTTATAATTCATTGGAAAATTTTCAGCATACGGAGTATGTATACAGCGCTGATGCAAGACGATAAAATTTCTTTTTATATAATTTTGAGCGTTCACCAATTCTAGTATATAGTCATCCCTCAACTCTGCAACTCGATTTTTATCATCTTCTCTAGTCACCAAAACATCGATATATCGTGAGCTTTTGTTGCATACGCTATTGACCATATTTTTGGGATCAGAGGCTAAGTAAAATGTCTTAAATCCGTTCTCTTTTGCCAGTTTAAACAAACTCGTGTCGCCACTATCATTCAGATTTACATTATCTGGCTCGTATATCACATTTGTCATGAATCTGAGTGATGCCTTAGTACATACTGCTCCGGCTACCCCTTTGCTGTAATAAAAATCGCTACTCTTCGATAACTTTTCTAGATTTGGCGTTGTATCTCTTTCATATCCAAAAAGAGACATATGATTCATATTTACGCTCTCCCCCAAGATATATACGATCGTAATCGACTCCGAAGGATCAATTCCGACATTCGTAATCGAATAATCTTTATATTTTGGCGGATTATATTCCTGAAACCATGACGCGATATAGTATGAAAAACATTTCAATGTGTTAGAAATTGAAATTCTTCCCTCTATTGGATAGGGGGTGCAATTTTTGACGTTTTTATACAGCATTATAGGAATAGTTATCAGCAAAATTAGAGTTCCCCATACATTCTTTAATTTGTTTGCCCGGGAGATGTACCATATTAACACAAAAGGGATTATCACTGTGGGCAATATTTGCCAATGCATTGAAATTGCATCTTTAGCACCGAGCAAAACATCTTTCCACTCAGCGAATATCATATCAAAATCAAATTGCGTCATTAAGCGTCCGAAGTACGATAACCTAGAAAACTGTATAAGCTGTAAAATACATAACGTCATGATTATGGCGGCGCTCATCAACCTGTATTTGTTTAGTGCTATTCCTGCACTCAGTGGAATCAAAAATATCCAGGCTCTTATGCCGGATGTTATCCTATATGTAGGAGTGTATACGGAATATACAAAATCAGGCAACACCAATAACAGTTCTATACAGAAGACTAAGATAATGAATTTTATGTACTTACAGAGCAACATCATCTGTATGTTTTATAACTTAGCGATTTGTTTTTTAAATCCTTATATACCTCCATATATCCGCGTCGTCCATCAAAATCTATACCATTTATGAAAAACATATTTGCTTTCTGGTTAGGATTTGTGACTTCAAACCCCATAACGTTTGCCAGCAATTGAGCTATTTCGTGATGCGTTGGTCTAAATATCGACCGTATCTTTTTCATAAATTTTACATCATTGCTTTGGACGAGCACCGGAATATTAGCCGTTAAAGGATGCAAAGTTGAATGCCCCCATAGTCCTTCTTCATCAAAAAGCTCATTATGATCAGATGCGAATATTATATAAAACTTCCCTGTGGTCTGCTTATTAAAGCGTTCAAATACTCGATATAAAAACGTATCTTCATACAGCATTATGTTGTCATAATCATCAATCCGGACATCCTTACTACCGCCGAATGGCCTGTGCCCATTATATCCATCTGGATAATGCTCAGTGTATGGATCATGTGGACAACGCTGCTGGATGATAATGAAATTTCTGTCCGTAAATTTCTGTTTATCCAGCAAATCAAATATATAATCATCGCGCTTCTTGAGCACTTGTGCTTCATTTGTGTTTCTGGTTTCCGTTACATTAATATATTTCGACTTTGCTGTACAAATTGATGCAAGCATCTTGTTGTCCTGTGACGTCAGATAAAACACCTTAAAACCGTTCTCTTTTGCGAATCGGCACAAACTGGTTTCGGCATCAGCATTCAGTTTAATGTTATTGGGTTCCCATATAACGTTCATCATAAATTTATTAGCCGCTTTTGTGCAAACAGCGCCAGATATACCCTGAACGTAGTAAAAATTCTCAGACTTAGCCAATTCCTTGAGCATTGGTGTTGTATTTCTTTCGTAGCCGAAAAGCGACATGTGCTTGTAATTTACGCTTTCTCCAACAACATAAACAATAGTGATCGGTTCATCCGTCTTGATTCCAACATTCTTTATCTCATACTCCGCATACTTCGGAGGATTATACTTCGATACAACATCACGCAATGCGAATGAAAAACTTTTTAGAGTGTTGTCTATAGTTATTCGCCCATCAAGAGGGTAAGGAACACCTCGTTGTAAATTCACGACGAAAATGCTGAATGCTGTTATAATTAAAGTGGCAGTACCATAAACAGACCTTTTGTTGTTAAGACGTAAAATCCAAGACAGCAAACCAAACGGAATTAAAACAATTGGTATTACTTTCCAGTGATTGGCGAGTGCGCTAGTTGCGCTGAGAAATATATCGTTAAATTCGTCAAATAGCGCAGTAAAGTCGTATGCCATCAAGTATCTTCCAAAAAACGACATTACTGAAAATTGCATCAGTTGCAAGAGGCATAACAAAGCGATAGCTGAATATGTTATCCATATATATTTGTTGAATACGAGACCAACACTTAGAGGAATGATAAATTTCAAAGCTTTCAAGACAGATAAAACCTTATATTTATCATCAACACACTGATATATATAATCCGGAGCTAATAGCAATAATATAACAAAACAAACTAACCATAAATTCTTTAGTTTTATCCACAAATTCATTTTATTCCTAATTGCTTATTTACCAACCTTTGTTGTATTATACTGAAAAGGTTGCTTATAGTCCAATAAATAACGACTGCAACCGGAAATGATGCGCATATGTATGTGAATAACAATGGCATAAACAGCATCATATTTTTCTGCATTTTTTGTTCGCTCGTTTCATTTGCCGATTGAAACTTGCCAGCTGAAGATATTTTCTGCTGCAAGAACATTGTCAATCCCATTATTATTGGCCATAATCCTATTTGTAAAAAGCTGGGAGGATTCCAATTGATTGCTCCGAATAGATTGAATACATATAGACTATCCGGTGCAGAAAGGTCTTTTATCCATCCAAATAGCGGGGCATGACGCATTTCTATGCTGATAAAGAAAATCTTATATAAACAAAAGAAAATAGGTGCTTGCAATAACATCGGTAGACATCCGGACATTGGAGATATTTTTTCGCGCCTGTATAGCATCATCATTTCTTGGTTCATACGCATTTTGTCATTTGCATATGTCTTTTGCAACATAGCAATTTTAGGCTGCAATTCTTTCATCTTAGCCATCGAAACAAATGACTTTTTCATGAGCGGATATGTAATAACTCGGAATAACAATGTTAACACTAGTATCACGAATCCCATATTCGAGAAAATATCGGAGAAGATATCGACAAGCTGAATTAGTGGTTTTGTTATTATAAAGAACCAACCAAAATCGATTGCCATTTCAAATTTGTCAAAATTTGCATTATCCCGATAGCTTTTCAGCACTTTATAGTCCTTTGCTCCCGTAAATATCGAATAGTTTAGTTCAACCATAGTATCTGGCGATAAATTTATATCTCCGCGTCTATGTGTTACTATCTTATACGTATCATCATCGGGTTTATCGTAGCTAACCGTAACTTTTTTGCTTTTATTAACAACAGAACAGAGCCAATATAAATCTGTATATCCCAACCATTTGCAGTCTTTTAGAATTTTGTTTCCTTCAATATCTTTGTATTTTATTTCCTCGACTTTACTATCAAAATATCCGACAAGCCCTTCATGCACAACAGCGTAATTGTGTTGTTCAGGTTTTGATCGGACAAGCTCGGAATGAGCAGATAATTTTACTTCCTTACCAGAAGTATTCAGTATTTTATCCTTTATTTTCCACAGATATTCGTCATCAATTGTTATTGTGCGTTCTATTAGTAGTCCGTTTTTCGTTTGGGTCGCTATCACCAATGATTGAGATTTTTCTTTTCGATCTTTAATTTTCCATACAATTGTATCTGAAATATTTTCCTGATTTGTTTTGTCGGTGTAAGATATTGCGTAATAGAATTGACTTGCTGTGTTTTTCGGCGTCAGCAACATTACATTTTCACTATTTTGATCAGTGGTTTTTTTGTACTTTTTTAAAATTACAGAATCGATTACGCCACCATTCAAATCAATCGTGCCTTCTATATAATCATTTTCCAAACTAACTCTCGTATCACTATTCATCGCATCTTTGATTGAAATTACCTTGGAAGTCTTGTCATCCTGCTCATCTTCTGTTTCTTCGATTTTTTGTTGTTCTCCTTTATTGGAACTGAAATTCGAATCGGAAAAATAATCGTAACCAAACATGACTGCCATAAAACAAATCATTGCAATTATAAAATTCTTAGAACTTGTTTTTTCATCGTTGTTAAAAGACATTCATCCTCCATCAAAAATTTTTAAGGAACTGGGTCATATCCACAATTTGAGTACTTCCTAAAACCAGGACGACACCGAAGTATTCTCCGAAACGAAAGTGCAACTCCTTTTAAAACCCCATATTTTTCAACGGCCTCTATCGCATAAGATGAGCAAGTCGGAATATACCTGCAACTTGGCCGCTTCCAAGAAAACACCACTTTATAGCATTTTACAAACGAGACAAAAATTCCCTTAATCATTGCCGCCATCTTCGTTTCTGGATTTTCTTAGCGAATAACAAAAAGCAGACTTCAGCTCAGCAAATTTCATCTCGGTCGTTCTTGTATTTGCTATGAATACAAAAGCACAACCGGGCAAAAACTCATCACTAAATTCACGAACCAAAGCACGCAAACGACGTTTAGCAAAATTTCGCTTTACGGCATTTCCAACTTTGCGACTAGCTGTATAGCCAACAAAAGGGTACAAAGCATCAATGTGCTGACAAACAGACACTACTCCCCTTGTCCTCACTGCTGTACCTTGTCTCATTACGCTTAGGAACATAGCTCGCCTTTTGATAGTTTTTGGAAACACGTGCTTAAGCACTCAGCCTCTTTCGTCCCTTAGCCCTTCTCGAGGCTAGAACTTTTCTCCCGCCAACTGTTGCCATCCTGCTTAAAAAACCATGCCTTCTCTTACGAACCAAATTACTTGGTTGATACGTACGTTTCATAATTTCACCATTCAACAAATTAACCCCTATATTCTACCATAAGCTTTACTGCTTATCCAGATGATTTTTTTGTTTGTATAAGTTATTCTGCGACTTAAATGCAGAAGCCGAACGCTTAAAAAAAGTAGAGTAATCAGTTAGACTCAACAAAGTACAAGCAATTATTTGTAGCGGCGGAGGAGGGGGGGATAGAAGCATACTTGAATGAACGCATCTATTTCAAGGATATCAGAACTAATTAATTGTTCAAAATCAGCGCTTTTTGAAAAAAACAAACGAAGCAGATCTGGCTAATAGCTAGAGCTCTCTGTGTTGCTTTTGCCATGTACAGCAGAGCCATTCCTTGTTAAGCTATCCGCCAAATCCTGAGGTAGCGAGAGGATGCATCCTACCACACATTTTTTGGACAAAAAACACCACTGATACATGAATCCTCACGAAAGGCTCTTTTTTACTAATTCGTTTTACCAGAGCGAGATAAATTACAGACAGGCAATGCACTCATTTGAAAAATTGAGTATTATAACAATCCTACAATTTGATATTGTATCTTTTGTTAAATTTGCTTATTTGTCCAGCTGTGTCTACCAATTTTTGCCCAGCGCCAGTCCATGCTGGATGACTTATTGGATCAATATCCAAATTTATTGTTTCGCCTGCTTTGCCGTACGTTGACTTGGTTTTAAATGTTTCCCCGTTAGTCAAAACCACCGATATCTCATGGTAATCAGGATGAATATTTTTCTTCATTTTTTTTACTAAAAAGACATTTCTTAGCCTTACTTATAGCACATTTTGTGATATACGGCAATGATGATTGTATAAGTCCACAAAATATGCGACAAAAATTGGTTTAGTATGAGATTTGTGTATCTCAAAGTTACGAGTGTGATAACATAATTCCAGATTCCAGGAATTTTTAGGATAACTATATAAAAATGGAAAAGAAACTTAGCGGCAAGTCGTGCTTAATTTTTGGAATTGCTGCTTTATTTTATCTTTATGAATTGGCGTTAAGGGTATCTCCGAGTGTTATGACAAATGACCTTATGGTTACATTTAACGCTACCTCAACGATGTTAGGTGTTTTGATTTCATTTTATTATTATGCATATACCGTCTTGCAACTTCCGTGTGGTATTATCCTTGATAAAATGGGGGCGCGTAATTTACTTGGTATCTCATCAGTTTTATGCGTTTTGGGGGCGTGTCTATTTGCAGTATCTGACAAAATGTATGTGGCTCAAATGGGGCGGTTTTTAGTCGGAGCAGGTTCCGCATGCGCTTTCATTAGTTGTCTTCAAATTGCTGCCAATTTATTCCCTAAAAAATATTTTGTGATTTTGGCCGGAATAACCAACATGATGGGGACTCTTGGCGGATTGTTTGGTGGGGCCCCAGTTGCAAAAGCGGTTAATACGTTTGGATGGCAAAATGCAACCTATATGCTGGGGGCGATTGGTATAGTAATAGCCATATTGATATTTGTGTTAGTACCCAAAAATATGGGAGATGCAAATCTGTGTCAAAAAACGGCGTCCCAAAACTCTAAATCAGTTTTGAATAATATATCAAAATTGCTGCGAAATCCGCAGATAGTGTTATCAGGCATTATAGCTGGATTTATGTATCTGCCCATTGATGCTTTTGCAGAGTTATGGGCTGTGCCGTTTTTTATGTCAAAATACGGGATTGGAAATGAGACAGCGGCACTGGCATCAGCGATAATATTTGTGGGTGTTGCAGTCGGAAGCGTTGCAGTTGCAGTTTTTGCTAAAAAGATCGGAAGCTATATACGGACAATGAGATTGGCAATGTTATTAACTGCGATAGCGTTTGTCCACCTCATATACGCAAGTTGCGGATTGTATGTAGCCTTTGGAATAGTGTTACTAATTGGATTTTTCACTGGAGCTCAACCAATTGGGTTTACCCTAGCTAAGGAGAGTGTATCGGAAGAAATTTCAGGAACCACACTAGCAATGACGAACTGCATAGTTATGCTTATAGGGTCAATTTTCCAACCATTCTTAGGCGCATTGCTAGATTTCTTCTGGAAAGGAGAAATCAGTGAAGCTGCTGTGCGAGTTTATGACATAGAATGCTATGAAAAGGCGATTTTAGTTATTCCTGTATTTTTGGTGATCTCATATGTCTTATCGATGTTTTTGAAGGACACAATAAACACAGAGAATGAATAAAGCTATAATTGTTGCCACTTTTATTTGTTTTAGGGCGGATGCTTTTGATACCAATCAACTCCCACTTTCTGATGGTGTGGCAAAAACATTTCCAGATATAAGTTCGAGTTGCTACATCATAGTGAATGAAGATACAAATGTTGTGGTAACGTCTTCAAATTCTGAAGTACCCATAGATACAGGAACATTTGGTGAGCTGTATGGTGTTGCACAACTTGCAACTCTCCATGAAATGGCAAAACGATTTACTGATACGAAACAATTTTTTCAATCCGCGATGTCTGGAAACGGATGCGCAGTTAGATACAAAAATAAGAATGAAGCAAGATTTATTATTCTGATATATGGTGAATCCACAAAAGAAACGGCCTATAACGACATAGAAAAAATCAAGGTATGGTTGGATCAATTGTACATATACCATGTACCACAACAAGATAGCTTCTTGTATATTCCAATAATTTACGGAACACGGTCGGTTGTAAAATTCAAGGTACCCGGGACGCAGCCTATTCTGCTATCAAGGAAAGGGTCAAAAAGAATCGAAAAAGTGTACCGATACCGGACAATCTTGAAAGCTCCAGTCGTCCCAAATGATGAAATTGGATATGTGTTTTATCGCACAGATATATTCAAAAATCCGATCCAAAAAACAATTAAATCCGGGATCAATATTAAAAAATCGAATTGGCTTAGGCGTGTTTATGATTCTATTCGATACCTGATATTTGGCACAACAGCGTTTATGCCAATAGAGAAATAGCGATAGACATTTTGAATATTTTTGCCTCTATTCAAGCAATTTTTCTGGATCTACAGCATGACGTCCTTTGCCAGACAGGTCATTAACCTCGAAATAAAGCTGAGGCTTCTTGGCAATAGAACCAGTTTGTCCAACTTTTCCGATAATTGTGCCTTGCTGCACTTTTTGTCCGACAGTAACTTTTGCTTCTTTCAAGTTTGAATAGATCGACATAGTCTTTTTGGCGGTATGTTTCACAACGACGGTTACTCCATATGCTGCAGCATCCCCGCTGGGTACTCCTGCAATCACAACCGTTCCAGCCGCTATCGATTTTACGGGTGTGCCAACAGAAGCATCTAGAATTATTCCCCCATCGCCATCAAAATGCTGGGAAACTTTGGATTTTCCATTTGCTATCGGCCATTTATATTCTTGGACATCTACAATTGATTTAGGCTCTGGATTGTTTTGGATAACATCAGAAACTTTATTTTCCGTTTCGTCAATTGATGTTCTCGCATCAGAATTTAAGTCATCGCTTTTTATTGCAGGTGTGTCATCCATATTTGTTGTACTCACTGTTATATCCGGATCCAATGAAGCTTCTTCGCTATCACTAACTTTGGGCGTGATAATTAATTTTTGTCCTTCATAAAGATGATAGGGGGGCTCAAGTTTATTTAGTTTTATTACCTCTGAACGCTTCATTCCGTACTGCTTTGCAATACTCTCCACTGTATCGTCGCCTTTTACTCTGTGATACGGGTCTATTTTTTTTATTTGAACAACTTCCGGCAGATTCTCTCCATCGTGAGCACATCCCCCTAAAAATAATGCTAATAAAGCTATCCTACAAATCTTTTTGTTCATGAAAATAACTCCTTCAAAATGCTGATTTCATCTTTTGCCGTCATATCGATAGTCATTGGTGTGATAGAAACGTAATGACTATGTACTGCACCAAGGTCGGTTGCTAAATCGCGGTTAGAGTCTTCCTTCCTGAATTCAGCTGATCCAATCCAAAAATATGGTTCACCACGCGGATCAGTAAATTGTATGACATGATCATCAATTGCGCGTGTTCCCTGGCGGGTGATTTTTATTCCCAAAACTTCAGAAACCTCACAGGATGGAAAATTAACGTTTAAAAATACATTCTTTTTGAATTTGTAGTTTTCCATTATGACTTTCAGCACCACAGGTGCATATGTTTTTGCTACTTCCCAATTTACTTTGCCGTCTTTCGCCAATCTTTGACTAAAGGCGATTGAGGGGATATCAAAAAGGCATGCCTCAATAGCGGCTGCAACCGTTCCCGAATAGGTCACGTCGTCAGCTAAATTAGCATCTAGATTTACCCCAGAAAACATAAAATCTGGTTTTTCCTTAAGTAGATATCGGAGAGCCATAATAACGCTGTCTGTTGGAGTTCCATTGACAGAAAAGTGATGGTCATCGTGTTCTTTCATACGTAACGGACTTTTTAAAGTCAGTGAATGCCCAGCTCCGCTCATATCTGAGCTTGGTGCAAAAACGTATACATCATCCGAAAATTTCTTGGCGATATCCTCAAGAATACTAATGCCAGGCGCCTGTATTCCATCATCGTTGCTAAGCAAAATTCTCATAAACACTCCTCAGTCAAGTATCGAATTATGAGATTTAACTTCATAATTCCATTATCTGTTAAAACCACATCACTGCCCTTATTTATTATATATGAATTTTCTTGCAATTTTTTTAACTTATTTTTCAATCCATATTTTGCCTTTATGTGCTTACTGATAACATCGATCTTTATCCCAAATTTGGAACGTAATCCCATGATTAAGCGTTCCTTAAATTCATTATCTTCGCTTAAAATTTCCTCGTTAAATGCTGGGTTGTTAGTTTCTAGTGCCCATCTTAGCCATTCGTTATTATCTGAAATTTGAGCAATTGCTATCTTGCGACCGGTCAAGGTGCAGCGTGAGTGCGCTCCTGCGCCTATGCCATAGTAGTCTTCATATTTCCAATACGAAATATTGTGCTGTCCGTAGCACTTATCTTTTGCAAAATTTGATACCTCATACATTTCAAATCCCTGATTCCTGGCTATTTCAATTGTTTTTTCAAAAAAAGCAGCAGAAGAGCTTGGGGATGGCAGAACGCCAGAATCAATCATTGCCTTCAGTCTGGTGTTTTGTTCGACTATTAGCTCATATAATGAGATGTGTTTTATTGGATATTTCAAAACCTCATTGAGTTCTTCCTCCCAGTTTCGGAGATTTTGCCCTGGTCGATTGTATATCATGTCGATAGACAGATTGTCAAAAATTTCCGATATTTCAAAAATACACTCTTTGGCTTCTCTTGCGGAATGTATTCGCCCAAGCATTTTTAGATCGGCGTCTATTATCGATTGCACACCTATAGAGAGCCTATTTATACCCGATTTTTTTAGATTCATTGCCTTGATTTTGTCGATTGTTTTCGGATTTGCCTCCAGAGTAATTTCTAGGTTTGGGGCTAATTGGAATGCATTATCTATCTCTTCTAAAATAGAGGTAATAAACCAATTCGGAAGAAGGGATGGTGTCCCACCTCCGAAATATATGCTAGTAATTGGATCCCCTTGATAATATTGTTCTGTGTATTTTTGTAGTATTTTGGTATATGATGCAAGCCATTTGGAGTAATCAATAAATTGAGGGCAAGGGACACTATTGAAATCGCAGTAATAGCACTTGGAACGGCAAAATGGCCAGTGAATGTATATTGTACTCATCTCTACTGAAGAATGTGTGCGATGCGGTATGTTTCTGCGTTTTGCCACATTATGCCCCGCTTTTCCGGCTATAATCCCAGACTTATACAACCATCAAGCAATTTCTTCGATGAAGTGGCTATTATATTGTAGTGTTCGCCTGAGGGATTAACACGAATAAATCCTCCGGATTCTTTTACGAGAACTACGCCTGCGGCTATGTCCCAAAGGCAAGAATCATAAGCAACCACAATGTCATATTTCCCTGCTGATAAATAAGCCAAATCTAATGCAATGGATCCAGTTTTTCGCAATATTGCCCCAGCTTTTATCAGTTTCTCATCTATATTAAGAGGGGCTCGTGTTACAACTACCGCCTCTTTCATATTTTCTCGCCCAGATACCCTTAAGCGACTTTTTTGCCCAACAAATGCCCCTTGCCCTACCTCTGCCTTATAGCACTCGCCACGGATAGGATCCAATGTCACACCTGCTGTAAATTCCTTGTTCACCTGCAACGCTATATTGATAGCAAAATAAGGAATACCTCGCATAAAATTGCTAGTGCCATCTATAGGGTCAACAATCCATACGGAATTGCTATTCTCTTTTTCAGTAAATCCGGATTCCTCACAAACTAGGGAGTAGTTTGGTCGAGTGCGAGTTAATTCTTGGACAATGCGCGCTTCAGAATTTCGGTCTGCAGAAGTTACAAAATTGCGGAAACCTTTATGCGAAACTTGCAAGTTTTCTAATTCGCCGAAATCACGTAACAAAGAAAATGCGGCTTTTTCCGCGGCTCGTTGCATTATGTATAAAGTAGCGGAGCTTCTCATCTTTGCTTACTTTGCTCGCTCCACGTATGAAGAATTCGAAGTATCTACGACAACTTTTGTCCCAGCCTCAATATGCTGCGGCACCATAATCTTAACACCATTTGACAAAACCGCTGGTTTATACGAAGAAGCTGCAGTTTGCCCTTTTACAACAGGTTCAGACTCAACAATTTCCAAAACAACTGTTTGCGGAAGCGTTACACTTATAGGTTCATTTTCATATAAGCAAACAGTAACAATCATGCCGTCTGTTAAAAATGCTGAGGCATCACCTACCAAATCTTCAGGAAGTTGGATCTGCTCATAATTTGCCTGATCCATAAAATGAAGATAATCCCCATCCTTATATAAATACTGAAATGGCTTTTCTTCCAAAAACACCTTTTCTACTGATTCTGCAGATCTAAAGCGTTCGTTTAGTTTCGAGCCTCCTCGTAATTCTTTCATTTCGGCTTGAATATACGCACCACCTTTTCCTGGTTGTACATGTTGCGTCTTGGTAACTATCCACAACTTATTGTTATGCTCAAGCACATTTCCAATTCTTATCTCATTTGCACTTATTTTCATCTAATCTTTCCACGAACACTGGTAGCGGAGGAGGGACTCGAACCCCCGACACGC
>CACYDS010000049.1 GCA_902773285.1 uncultured Pseudomonadota bacterium
AGCAAATCTGCGTTAATGTTAGAACTCTCAATAGCCCTATTTCTGCATAGCAGAGAACTTTTTTGTTAATTTGTTTGGCAATCCCAAATTACTGCCTCCGTTGATTTTGTCATTCAGGTGTGGCTGATATGATATAATTTTTCCGTATGTCCATTTTTTTAAGAGAACTTTATGAATATATTTAACCGAGTGATTGTAGCTGGATTTGCAATTTTCGCTATGCTTTTTGGTTCAGGCAATATTGCATTTCCTCCTATTTTGGGAAAAAATTTTGCTATGGAGTGGGGTATGGCAAACCTTGGATGGCTCCTTGCAGCAGTTGTTATTCCTATGCTCGGTTATTTCGGAAGTATGCTTTTTGAAGCGGAAACAGAGAAATATATGAAGCCACTTGGCAAACATGTTACCGCTTTGTTTATGTTGCTTGTTATGATAATGGTGGGGCCTTTTGGAGTTTCTGCCCGTTGTGTTAATGTCGCCTTTGGCGGTGTTAGCGTTGCAATGCCGGATTGTCCAGTCCTATTGTTCAATATAGTGTTTTGCACTGTTGTAACAATTTTGGCTTGGAACCCTGGAAAGCTAGTTCAACTTATGGGGACTATATTTACTCCACTTAAATTTGGAGGAGTTGCTGTCGTAATTTTAGTTGCGATGTTTATGTCATCAAATTCGGAATTTTCTATCACTGACGTTCCAGGGGCAAAAGCCTTCGCAGATGGCTTTGAAATGGGATACCAAACGATGGATCTAATTGCTGCATTTTTTCTAACTGCACCAATTTATTTGTATATAAAAAATGCTCTTCCGGAAACAGAACGTGGCAATAAAAAGTTGCTGATAACATTCTCTGGTTGGGCTTGTGCGGTTGGCGGTATGTTGCTGGCCGTGGTATATACTGGTCTAGCTTATATAGGTGCTAAATACTCTGCAGTGCTTTCAGGGACGCCTGATGAAGCTCTATTCGCAAAAATTGCGGATATTTCCATGGGGCATTATGCGACTTTCTTTGTTGGAGTTGTAATAGCAGTAGGGTGCCTTGCAACCAATATTGCGATAGCCTCAATGTTTACCGACTATATACACAAAACGATTTTAAAAGAAAAATATAACCGCAACGTGATATTGTTATTGACAGGGGGATGTACCTTGGGAATGTCTTTACTTGGGTTTGCTAAGATTTGTTCACTTATGGCAATGATTTTGTCAAAACTGTATCCTGCACTGATTGTTTTTGTCGTGTTGCGTATAGCTTATTATTTCATAGCGAAAAAGGAAGTTGTCTGATGGTTATTGCAGTTGCAATGTCTGGTGGTGTCGATTCGTCGACTACCGCCGCGCTTCTGAAATCCCAGGGGCACGATGTTTTCGGGATAACGATGGACAATCATGCCGACTGGGAATCCGATATCGCGAATGCTCGTCAGGTTTGCGAAATACTTGGAATGGAGCACTACGTAATGCCGGCGCGAGAGGAATATAAGCGGTGTGTAATGGATGTGTTTGCAGAATATTACGCAAATGGTATGACTCCAAATCCTTGTGCTTTGTGCAATCGCGACATAAAAATGAACTTATTGCTCAAATTTGCGCGTTCAAAAGGAGCGGATTTGATGGCGACTGGTCACTATATACAGATGGATGTGCGCGACGATATGGTGGAGATGCGTGAAGCAACAAATAAAAAGAAAGACCAGAGCTATTTTTTATCGCTTGTTGCCAAGAACAACCTGAAATACGTGCGCTTTCCGTTAGGCGAAATAGAGGATAAATCCATAACGCGAAAGATGGCTGAGGAGTTTGGCTTGCCTAATTTTGAGAAAGAGGAAAGTCAGGATATTTGCTTTATAAAGCACGGGAATTACAAAGAATTTTTGCATGAATTTTATGCGAATTTGAATTTATCTGTGCCTGGCGATATTGTTTTATCTGGCACAAAGAAAATTTTGGGGAAACACAATGGAATTGAAAATTATACAATCGGGCAACGTCGCGGTGTCGGTATCGCATATAAT
>CACYDS010000050.1 GCA_902773285.1 uncultured Pseudomonadota bacterium
GCAACCATTCGTCCAAATTTAGGATGATATCATCAATTTTGTACAAAATATCGTTCAGCGAGATATTTTTTTCTTGACAAAACTTGCACAAATCTGCATACCCTTTGTGCGAAATTCTCGGATGAAAATCCATTCGTGAATTAAGTGTTTTGCAATATTTGCATACCTCGTACATATTACTGTTTATCGGGTCGAAACGTATTTTTCCTTGTTTCTTATCATAGTACCACCCTGCAATGTCGGAAAATTCTTCATCAGTCAGCGGTTTATCAAATTTTCCCCATATTTGTTTTATCTCACTATGCCCATAGAAATAATCAAGAGCATTTGTTTTGCCAGAGCCATTTCTTCTCATTAAATAGTGAAGAGCGTGAACTAATTCATGAAACAAGACGCAGTCTAATGGTTCAGGTTTTCCGCAAATGACATGTTGTTCAGCGTATCTTGCAAATTTTATATTTGATAAATCAGATATCATCAGGTACACAATGAGATCACCTCGATCGAAGCAATCATTGCTTTTCTCCTCTTCGGTTCGTGGTGTAATTTTTATCCCAAACCGTTTATAATCTAGATTTTCGAATGTGTCATCGTTATTCCATATTCGTAATGGTCTGAAGTCAGAAGATATATGCTTGTAAATTAACTTAAGCATTAATGCACCTACTTTATTATTACAAATTGTATCTAATGCCTGTTTTATATCAGGATTTTTATACGCAAAAACTGAACACTTACAATCTGCGTATTTGATGGTTTTATGCAAAAGCTCCTTTGAATCGAGCCTCTGACATTCATCAATAGCATTAGCTCCATAAATAGCCTTTGATTGTTCTATGAACTTTTGTTCATTAAATTTAAGTTTCATATTTTCCTCCTTAAAAAAAATTGATTTATATAGTCGGAAGGAAACTCACACTTTGCGTGCGCTTTTATAAAAATTTTGAGACTTTTCCTCCCATACCTCCAGGCTATGGCACGCCTTACCAAAATGTCAAAAGCAAAAAAGTCCCATAAAGCATGACTGGGACTTTGAGCGCATCAGGGATAACTCTAGGATAGGTATGGCAGAAAGTATTAATACTTTTGCACATCGTACGCCGGCAATTCCGAACATTTATATCTTCGTCAGCCTCTTATAATGCAGAATTTCTAGAGGCCAATGTGCTCACAATTTTTATACTTTTCAGTCAGCGTCTTACAGAATTGTTTTGCAAATCATATATTTTCATTTGCGTGGTTAGGGCGTGGTTAGCCATTCACTTCATTAATACTTAAAACGATATCTACTACATTTATAGGTAAAAGGAGGTGATACCATACAAAAGTTAAAAATATATAAAATTTTATGGGACTTTTTTTTACTTTGCGAACAATCGTCTCTTTTGCCAAGATGAAATTATAAACAACCTTTTTAAAAATCAATTTTGTGGGGAAAAATGAAGGCAAAATGGACACCTGAAGAGGTAGATATCATCAAGTCGGGTTTTTTGGCAGGTAAACTAGTTAAAACTATAGCTAATGAAATTGGTCGCACTCCAACAGCCGTGAATAAATTTCTAAGTCGCGCAGGCATACGTACTAGGCGTTGGTCCATCCCGAAAAAAGATCGGACAATGATACGGACTAAAGATTTTGCAGCCAGCGAGCAAATGCTAAATGCTGTATATACAAATGAAGTAATTACCAACTTTAGAGAAGTGCTTGGATTTCTTAAATCGAATGGATATACAATTTGCAGAAACAGTAAGAAAACCTTTGCGCCTATGGACAATTATGCTATAGACGATAAACCGATTTCGGATGTAAAACTACTGATACTCGCAAACCGGTTGCGATGCGAAAGACATCAACCTATCTTTGCAGTACCTGAATTATCATGGGATTAATGATATATTTTTAGTTTTTAATTTCTAGGATACCTCATGTTCATTCTCAATTACTTTGCAACAAAGCATATATCCAATGTATCGAATTGTTTTGATGATCGTTGGATTTTTAGGATTATCTCCGATCTTTTTACGAAGCCTCGTAATCTGAACATCAATAGTTCTTTCCGAGACTTGAAACGATAATTTTCGCGCCAATTCAATCCTGCTAAATGGCTCATTTGGACGTTGCGACAAGGCTGATAATAGCCCCAGCTCAGTGGTCGAGAGAGTAACAAATTGCCCATTCAATTTTAATGCTTTCTGGCCTAAATCGAATTCACAGTTACCGAATTTTAAACATTTGGCAAGTTTTCTTGGAGATGCCCTCCTAGTAATAGCGTTTATTCGTGCAATCAATTCTCTTTCTTCGAATGGTTTAGTTACATAATCATCATATCCATTTTCAAAGCCTTGTAGCTTGTGATCTATGTCACCAAGCGCAGTCAACATTATTGCTGGTATTGTTCTATAGGAAGAATCAGAATTTCTCAAGGTTCTTATGAAGTCTATTCCTGATTCATTGGGCATCATCCAATCCACAATAATCACATCAAAATGGTCATAATGCAGTGCCATCCTAGCTACATTAGCTGTTGTCGCTCCTTTTGCTATAAATCCATTTTTTTGCAGAATTTCTACTATCAAAGATAGCAGGCGTTCATCATCATCTACCACAAGGATGCTGCTCACAATTTCCTCGTTATTCTCAATCTTCCATATCCAAAATAGATCCTAAGCTTTTGGCTGGCACGTTTACATCTGCATCTTCCTCTGAAAGTTTTTTACTCTTATTCAAAACGCTCTCCAACATTCTGCGGACAATCCTCGCGGGAATTCTACCTCCAGTAGAATTTGCTGTCATCTTATCTGAAACATTATCATTACCAATCCAAACACCAAATGAAAATCCTTGTTCTGGATTAGCAGGAGGGTCGTAAAAGCCGATAAACCAAGCATCTGAATCTCCATTTGAACCTGTTTTTGCAAATATGTTTGGATTGCAATTCGCAACACGACCTGTTCCCTGTGAAACAACTCCCCGTAGCAACTCTCTGCATGCCTCAAGTGTCTCATTATCTAGAACAGGTTGTGCATTTGGCTTATTTCGTTGATATAAAATATCCCCAGCTTTATTCCGTATTTCTGTAATGCAGTAAGCCCAAACAGGCTTTCCATCCATAAATGATGTATAAGCCGAAGTAATATCCTTTAAAGTAACCGGTGTCGTTCCGATAGCCACACTCATATCATGCGTGGAAACACCAGTTATCCCAAGTTTTTTGGCAAAATTAGCTACTCTTTTCAGGCCGATAGATTGCGCCAATCTGACACTTACGGCATTTACAGAATGTCTAAAGCCATCAAACATAGAAATTTGTCCTCTAGTCCTCCATTTATAATTTTTGGGACGCCAGCCTGCTATCTTTACAGGCGTATCCGATATCATATCACCTAGCTGATATCCATGTTCGATTGCAGCTCCGTATACAAAAATTTTAAATGCAGATCCAGGCAGCCGGATGGCCTGAGTCGCTCTATTAAACTGTGTGGCAGTGTAGCCATTTCCTCCAACCATTGCTTGAATTGCCCCATCGCGCCCCATACAAATAAACGATGCCTGTTTAAATTTATAATTATTCCCTTCGGTTTTTAGATAAAAATTCACAGCTTCTTCGGCTGCAATCTGTTTCTTTTCGTCAAAATTGGTCACAATCACTATATCATCTGCAATTTCTCCTAAAATTGTTTTGGCCTGCTCATAAACATAATCGCAGTAATACATGTAATTTTGATTTTTTTTGTCTGTTTCCTTAAACACCGTTTGTGCTTCTTTTTTTTCAACATCAGCGGCGCTTTTTATATAACCCTGCTCCTCCATGGCCTTCAAAACTACCTTTGCTCGGCTGTAAGCATAATTTGGATGGTTAGAAGGATTATATTTAGTCGGCGCTTTCAAAAGACCGGCCAGTATTGCTGTCTCAAACACAGATAATTTTGTCGCAGGTTTGCCAAAATATTTTTTTGAAGCCGCATCAATCCCATAAGTGCCCGCTCCGAAATATATTCGATTCAGATACATCATTAAAATTTCTGATTTTGTAAATTTATACTCAAGCCACCAAGCTAAAAGGAGCTCTTTTATCTTTCTTTTTATTGTTCGATCGTAATGGGTAACAATTCCTTCGGTCACTAATATATTTTTAGCAAGTTGCTGGGTTATTGTGGATCCTCCCTGCACTACTCTATGAGCTATGTAATTCTGGTAGAAGGCACGAAAGAATCCAATAAAATCTATGCCAAAATGCTGAAAAAATCGTCTATCTTCAATCGCAACAAATGCTACTGGCACATGCTTTGGTAATTCATCAAGTCTTACAACATCCTCATACAAATCGCCGTATGTCCCAATGATTTTCCCATCGTATGTTTGAATGGTAACCTCCGGAGTCCTAACGCTGGTTTGAAGATGCTTTAAATCTGGTAAATCCTGCGAAAAGTAGAGCAAGATCATAACAACGGATGTAAAACCACAAAAAGCAAAATACAAACAATATCTAAAAAATATTCCCAAAACTCCTCGATTTTTAGAGGAATTTTTTTTACGAATTTCTCTGCGCTGTTTCAACACATTGGATCCTACGAGTCACATATCTTATATTTTAATTGTCTATCACGTTTTCTGTCAATTGATGCCGACTATTGAGAATTTCACACCAGCAAATGCAATTAAAAAACCGTGGGATATTTCGCGTCCGAATTTCACATTAGTATAAATCTCGTAGCTCCCAGATTATGCTGCTAGCGTCCTGAAATACTTGCTGGCGGTTTTAGGCTTTCATTTTTTCCGATTCTACTCGTTCAACAGTTTTTCATTAGGTGACTTGACTAATCTTTCCAGGCGCTCAAATAGCCAAGCACCATGCTGTTTGATGTCCTGCATATCTCTATACTGCATATCTCTATAAGAGGACCAGGCGGGATTACCCCAAACGCCTTTGCCCTCGTTGGCATTTTGGTCCCAGTTTTCTTCAATTATCTTTACCCCAGAGATGTACAGCTGATCACCTTCATATCCGAAAGTTGGGTAGTATAGCCATCTTTTATCCTTGACTCCTTTATCGAATTGAAAGAAAGGTCTCTTAAACTTCAGTTTTTCCTCATCAGAATTGCCAGCATCCACCCAAGGCGCTATATATTCAATACTTTCATTATCATACTTCTGTTTGCTCTCTCTAAATCTAACTAACTCATCATACAATACCAGCGCATACACATAATCCTGTATATATGCAACCGCTTTATCTATATCTTCATTATATTGATTTCCATAATATGTCTTTAGTTGGCCCAATTTATATTTCAATACTTTCTTTACTTTTGCAGAGCTATTTTCTTCATTAATCATTGCATGGATATAGTTATATAAAATAACTGCATTCCAATGCTTCTGTTTATAAGTTTCTGGTTTTGTACCTTCAAAAGTTATAATATCTGCAGCATTTTTATCTTTAAACTCA
>CACYDS010000051.1 GCA_902773285.1 uncultured Pseudomonadota bacterium
CGCCAAAAATGAAACAGATGGTAGAGCTCTCAATAGCCCTCTTCCTGCACAGTAGAGACATTTGTTGTTAATTTGTTTGGCAATCCCGGAAATTTTGCAAAATTGACTAGTGACATGACATTATCTGAAAAAATACCGCCGTCACAAAAATTTGATATAACTGGAAAGTTGCTAGAAACAGCTAAGATACATAATTTAACAAATTTTGGAAATGTAGACGTTAAATTAACGTGCTCAAAATGCTACTTTAATTCCGTTATGCAAATGCTGCACGCATCCCCCAAATTTAGGCACATTATCAATGAGCTTTCAAAGTTACCCCAACTAGATACGCTCTATTTATCTAACTACGAAGAAGGCAATATGCAATGTGGATGCTGGACTGTCAGTAAGTTAATAAAGCAATTTTTTGACGGGATAGAAACAGGAACAATGGATAAGTATGAGGGAAAATCTGGCAACTATAATCAAAAGGCAGATCAAAACTATACCGAAGCTTTAAAAGAATTAATCAAAGGATTGGAGGCAAATATGGCGAAGAGAGAACAAATACGCAACAATTTTACTTATTCCAAAATAATCGCTTTCCTTCAAAATCCGCAGCAAAATGATCTGACTAAATTAACAGAGATTATGAATTCGGCAAAAAAGATAGCAAAACAACGAAATCCTTTGATAATCAACCAATTAACTGGAGGAGCAGCAGGCGCTATGGTGCACGAAATATTACAAGCAGTTGATCTAGAACTAGCGGTTCGAGGGCAAGAACCTTTGACAAAAATTCAAGAAATAACCATATGTACCTTTAGTCTTAATGGCTAAGAGTTCATCACTCATCCTAGTTATCGATCAGAAGATACGAGTCAAGCAGTAAATATGACAAAAACAGACGATAACGTAGCCAAAACAGTGAAAATGTTAAATTTATTTGGTAAAAATAGGAGCGAAGCTAAGGGGGAAAATTTTGTTCCCAACAAATACGGTTTTGGTAATGACCTTTATCTGATGACAGAGACAGACAAATTCCTAGAATTACCGCAGGTATTGATATGCACATTGCCTTGCTAAGATATCGAATACCAAAAAGGCACAAAATACACCGTGGTAAAGCATGCAGATCTACCAGCTGAGTTCGTTGTTAAAGATTCGGTTGGGACAAAAAAGTATACTCTCATATCTACGGTAGACGCGACAGCTCAGACTGGAGTGCATTTTGTTAGTGCAATTCAGACTGAAAGTGGATGGGTTGAGGCCAATGATCTGTACAATTTTATAAATGATGGAGGGGAACATGGAATAGTGACAAGAGCCAGTCCAGCTTCCTATCCGGATGGCAGATATACAGCGTTGGCTTTGTATGAACTCACAGATATAATCGAAGGCGAGCAATGATTAACATTAATCGCTTGGCATAAAACACCGCAATACGCTTTTTCTGCTTTTTCAAGCTTTGTCACAAGTGCAGAAATGATATGAAGGAAGATAAAACAAGCAAAGATATTGAAAACAGAAGAAGCGTTATGTCAGCTATCCCCGAATAGATTGTTGACGGTTTTATGAAATCTGGATAAGGATTTGACAATACCAGGATCGCTGACGCTAGGGCTATCAAGATGAACACAGCATACTTGGTAAGTTTCAATTTTGGACGCTTTTGGTTTTGTGGCATAGTCAACAATAAGGAAAGAACCGATACGTATATAATCCCGATAATAATTGCAATTGGAGAGCTATTTTTGGTGACAAGAAACAAGCATAAAAAAATCACGACGCCCAGCATTCCAAGTATGGACGAACGTGCATCATGAGCTATATTTGCATATGTCGCAAAAATAATCAAAGATATGCAAACTACCGCTGTTGCGTTAATCGATAATTCCAGCATTTTTCAAATGAACTTTCTTTTCCATCCACTTTTCTTTTATTTTAACAAAAAGCTTCAATTCAATTTTTTTGTTCAGTAAGTTTTGCATATCTTTAATTGCTTCATATTTTAGTCTTTTTATCATGCTTCCAGACTTTCCCAATATAATACCTTTCTGAGAAGGCTTCGTAACAACTATTGACTGAATGATCTTAGCTTTTTTTTCAGTTTCATGCATAAGTTCTGTTTCAACATATATGCTATATGGCAATTCTTTTTCAAGATGATAAAACAATTTTTCACGAGTAATTTCGGATAGTCTTTGAGATATTGGTAAATCAGTCATTGTATTTGGCTCAAAAAACCAAGGATTTGGCTGTGCTAAATTTATTAGAAATTGGACAATATCCTGGACGCCATCTCGCTTTGTGCCTGAAATCATAAATGTTTCGGTTACAAAACTATATTCAGAAATTCTTTGCGCTATCCTTACGATATTTTCCTTTTTTGCAATATCTATCTTATTGATCACAACGGATATCGTCATTGTTTTTGGGCATGTCGATAAAAAATTCAGACTTGGAGTAATGTTCTTCGAGGTCGCATCGATGACTAGCAGAATTATGTCAGCATCTTGGTAGGAATTTTTAAAATTACGTTCGATAGCTTTCTCTAAAGAAGTAGTAGGTTTGCAAAATCCCGGCGTATCTATAAAAACTAGCTGTGTATTGTCAATCTCCGTGATAGCGCGCACTTGACGCCTTGTCGTCTGTATCTTGGGAGAAACTATGGAAACTTTTTCTCCAACTATTGAATTCACTAAAGTCGACTTTCCTGCATTTGGTTCCCCGACAATCGCAACAAAAGCGCTCTTGGTTTTAATTTGCATCGAGAGCGTCTTCTCTATAATCTTTTTCCATTTTTTCGTGTCGCTCTTGTGCAGCAATGCAAAGTGTTGCTATTGGGCGCGCCTCGAGACGCTTTAACCCAATTGGCTCGCCGGTTTCCTCACAATAGCCATATGTTCCGTCATCTATTCTTGCGATTGCCTGATCTATTTTGTGAATGAGTTTTCTGGCCCTATCTTTGGTTCTTAACTCTAACGCCTGGTGGGCGATGTTGCTTGCAGAATCAATCGGATCTGCTTCTGCATTTTGTGGCCCTGAAATCGCATTGGTGTCGCTACTTTCTCGCAACAACTCTGCCTTCCAATTCAACAACTTCCCGCGAAAGTACTCCAGCTGCTCATCGGTTAAGTAGTGGTCAAACACCTTCTTTGCCATAACCAATTTCAAACATCCATTCCCAATATCATATATTTTATCAAAAACAAAGAGCATTAAACAAAATTTATTTATTATTCTATCTATCAGATTTTATCTTTGTGTCTAAAATGGAGGCAACTCGGTACGCTCATTTAGAAATAACAGATAAAAATTCTATGATAATGGGGTAGCTTTTCACGCAAACCTTGCACCCTAAGCTGCGTCCTTCTTTGTTATAATCATCGGCGTAGATTTTCCGTCAACAACATCTTCGTCTATCGAAACTTCTACAGCCTGACGGTTATCCGGGATATTAAACATCGTATCCATAAGCAGATTTTCTATTATTGCTCTCAGCCCTCTAGCTCCGGTCTTTTTGGCAATTGCTTGATTTACGATTTTTTTCAGAGCGCCTGCGGTGAATGTCAATTTCACCCCGTTCATAGCAAACAGACTTGCATACTGTTTTACAATGGCATCTTTTGGTTCGGTTAAGACACGTATTAAATCGTCAGCAGATAAATCCTCTAAGGTTGCGACAACCGGTAACCGCCCTATAAACTCTGGAATCAAGCCAAATTTTAATAAATCCTCAGTTTCCACTTGTTTAAATAGTTCGCCTATGTTCTTGTCTTCTATCCTATCGACATCTGCTCCAAAGCCAATCCCGGTCTTCTTTCCTCGCGCTGCAATTATTTTATCGAGCCCGCAAAATGCACCACCACATATGAAAAGTATATTAGTTGTGTCTACTTGTAACAGATCCTGCTGAGGATGCTTTCTTCCTCCCTGCGGAGGAACAAATGCTTCTGTCCCTTCTATTATCTTCAATAACGCTTGCTGTACTCCCTCTCCGGAAACATCACGTGTAATCGATGGATTTTCCGACTTTTTTGTTATTTTGTCTATCTCATCTATATATACGATTCCACGCTGAGCTTTCTCGACATCAAAATCTGCGGCTTGCAATAGCTTTAGTATTATATTTTCAACATCTTCGCCGACATATCCTGCCTCAGTTAACGAAGTTGCATCAGCTATGGTGAAAGGAACATCTATAACTTTCGCCAACGTTTTTGCTAGCAAAGTTTTTCCAGAACCGGTGGGACCTATCAGCAGTATGTTAGATTTCGATATCTGCACATCCTTATAATCTTCAGATTTGCAATTTATCATTTTGTAATGATTGTATACAGCAACAGATAGGAATTTCTTAGCGCGTTCCTGCCCAATGACATACTCATTCAGTTTGTTGTATATTTTGGTAGGAGTAAGCGCCTCAGTATTTCCTTCCTTGATATTTGCTGCCTTTTCTTTTGCTATGACGTCAGAACAAAGATGTATGCATTCATCGCATATAAAGGCCGTAGCTCCTGCTATCAACTTTGTGACTTCATTTTGCGATTTTCCGCAAAACGAGCAATACATAACCTCCTCATTCTGTTCTTTTTTCATGGCATGCCTTCCTACTTCACAACCCGCAACTTCCTCATTCATCTTACAAGGAATATCTGAATAATTCGTTAACTCAGTTTTCTCTGCTTTCTATGATTTTGTCTACCAAACCAAACTCTAAAGCATCTTCAGCAGACATAAACCGATCGCGTTCCATTGCTTTGTTAATCGTTTCTATATCTTGCCCTGTATTGTCGGCGTATATCTTATTCAATCTTTCTCGTAAATTTAAAATCTCTCGAGCATGGATTTCTATATCTGTCGCCTGCCCTTGAGCACCGCCAGATGGCTGATGTATCATAACTCGAGCATTTGGCAGTACGTATCGTTTGCCTTTCGTGCCAGAACTCAGCAATAGCGAACCAGCAGAACAAGCCTGCCCTATGCAAAGTGTGGAGACATCGCATTTTATATATCTCATGGTGTCTAGTATCGATAGTGCGGAAGTTACGACGCCTCCTGGAGAATTTATATACATACTTATATCCTTCTTAGAATCTTCAGATTCCAAGAACAGCAACTGAGCACAGATTAATGCGGCCATTTCATCGTATATTTGCCCCGTTAAGAATACGATTCGTTCCTTTAGTAAACGGGAATATATATCATATGAACGTTCCCCTCTGCTTGTATGCTCTATTACGATAGGAACAAAATTTGCCTGTTCAGAAATCATTCTATGCCTCTTCATCTTTCAAAAGTTCATCCAGGAGTTTCTCCATCTCGGCTTTTGTCTTCTTGACCTCTTTTAAGGTAGGATCTGTTAACAAAAACTCGATTACTTTCTTTTCTAGGACTTCTGCTCTTTTGAAATCGAGTGCTCCTGGATTCTTCGTATAGTAGTCTACTATACTTTGGGCATGTCCCGGATTCCTGGAAATTTCCGCGCTAAGAGCCGCATTTATATCTGCTTCACTCACAGTTATCTTTTCTTTTTCAGATATCTTGTTTAGCACATATCCCAAAATACAACGCTTATTCACAATATCTGCAAGTTCTTTTTTGATTTCTTCATCTGATTTTTTCTTCTCTTCTCCCTGTTTAGACTTACTTATTGGCAAATCACTCTCTTCTTCTCTTTTATAACTGGCAATAGCTATCCTCATTTCTCTGTCAAGCACTTCTTGAGGAATGGCAAACTTATAATCTTTTGAAAACTGTTCCAAAATTTGGCTTTTATGGTATATATAGGCCAAATCATTTATCTCACTTTCCATCTGCTCTTTTATCGTGTCTTCCAATGCTTTTTTATCGGTGAATCCTTTGCGCTTTGCGTAATCCTCCGGTGTTATATCGGTTATAGCCCGTTCAATCGATCCGACTTTAATCTTATATTTCAAATTTTTATCAGTTGCTGGAACGAAATCAAACGCTTCCCCAACCTTTTTGCCTATAAAATTTCCTAAAAATTCTGCACCTTCCGGAATTACATCAGGGACTATGATCTCGTTCGAAAAGCTCTTTTTTTTGCTTTCAACTCCATTGTTATAGCATGTGGCATGATATGAAACCACGTCCTTTGGTTTTACAACATAACTCTGTTCGGCTTTTTCATACACAGGAGAAGCATCCATAGCTCGCTTCATTGCTGCATCAATCTCTTTTTGACTTACATTCGGAACGACCTTTTCTATTTTTAGGTCATATGCCTTTAATTCAAAAGATGGAACTTCATCAAAATACAGCGTAATCTCTAAATCTTTTCCTTTTTCGTATGGTTCTTTTACTTTATACATAGGATTCGTTGCTAGTTTTGCCACTTTTGATTCCTTAACAACAGCCCTGCTAGCATTAGAGATAAGAGTATCTAACGCCTCTTTTGTGGCGATTGTCTCAAAGTTGTTTCGCACAATATTCAGAGGCACGTGTCCAGGCCGAAATCCCTGCATCTTGTACGTCTTCGCCTTGCCCTTTACTATTTCAATAACTCTGTCCTCGATATCTTTGGCAGATATAACAACATCATACTCATGACGCAAGCCCTCAGATTTCAATTTTTCAAACTTCATAAAAACAAAAACTCCTCTCCATCGTGCGGAATACCTAAATCGCAGACAACAAAATTGCCGATGCAACATCACTATCAAATGATAGCATTTAGAGGTAAGAAATCAACAATTTTTCTACAAGTGATTCAACCAGCAAACGCAATTAAAAAACAGGGGGATATTTTGCGTCAGAATTCCACATTAGTATAAATCTCGTAGCTCCCAGATTATGCTGCTAGTGTGCCACTCAGCTTTTCCGATTCCACTCGTTCAACAGTGTTTCAGTAGGCTCTCTCGACTAATCCTTTTAGCCGCTCAAATAGCCATTGGCAAAGATCGGAGCTGCGGCAATTATCTCTACCAACAATAATTGTTGGATTGTCCTTCGCTTTCCACTCTGAAGAGTTTTCGTCTCTATAATCTGTAATTATATATAATTCAGCGATGTGCAGCTGATTATCAGCACATTCGAATGTTGGACAATATTTAAATATTTGATTCGGGCGCTTATCATCGAATTGATAGAAACATTCAGTAAACGTCAGTTTGTTATTATCAGATGAGTCAGACACCCTAGGTGCTATATATTTAATATCTGTACCATCATACTTCTGTTTGCTCTGTCTAAATTCATACAACTCCTCATTTAATTTTAGAGCCGCCACATAATCTTGTATAACTTGAACAGCGTCATCTATAGCTTTACCATATTCGTTTTTGTCATAATTTGCCTTTAGTTTGCCTAATTTATCCTCCAAGAGTTTCTTTACATTAGAAAGCTTGTAAGTATATTCATTCTTATTCTCAGGCAGCCATTCTCTATTAATAGCCTCATTGATATAGTTATATAAAATCACTGCATTCCAATGCTTCTGTTTATAAGTTTCTGGTTTTGTACCTTCAAAAGTTATAATATCTGCAGCATTTTTATCTTTAAACTCA
>CACYDS010000052.1 GCA_902773285.1 uncultured Pseudomonadota bacterium
AGTTATAATATCTGCAGCATTTTTATCTTTAAACTCATTCTCTCCAGTAACACAATCAGCTATAGCCTTTCCGATAACCTTTGTTCTAGAATCTTCATATTTTGGTTCAAGGATCCAGGCATTTTCTTTCGTATCCTCGGTAGCGTGGATATCGTCATGAATATAAAACTCTTGCCAACTACAATCCATATCCCAAACTATCTGATTTAACTCACTTCTAAAATCGCGCAAATCTTCTTTAGCTACAGTATCACTCGAAATAGAGGTAAATATAGCTATAGTATTAACTAACAGCCCCCACCCGAATACATAACTTTTACTTATCATGACTAAAATCTTAAAAAATAATTCCCTCCAAGAAATAGATTACCACAGCTTTTGGCGAATAGGCAAATTATTTTTATTTCTGTTTTATAGCGAATCGCTACGTAGGCTAGCGCTTGGGATTGAATTGCTTATACAAAGCAGAAATGGGCCATATTAAGCCACTCTCCAATCCCTTCATCTGAACTTTAGTTGATTATTCTGTTGCGATATTTTAAAATGGCTTTTTAAGCGGGCAATTATGAGCCATGAACAAATCGGAATTTTTCCAATTTTTGAAGCAATCAATACCTGGGACTATATGGGCTATTGGTTTATCGTCTTTACTGATAAATCTGGCCACATCGGTTATACAGTCAGGATCTGCGGTATATTTAAAAGCAGTATTGGGAATTGCTGTTTCCACAATAGGCGTGATCGAAGCGGTTGTTGAATGTGTCGCAAATACAGTGAAGATTTTTTCCGGGATAATTAGCGACTATTTAAGACGTAGAAAATGGCTAATGGTTTTTGGATTTGTTTTATTAACTATTTCAAAACCTTTAATAGCAATGTCTAAAAATATATCAAGCATCATTGTGGCGAGGACGATAGATAGAATTGGCAATGGAATTCAGGCCAGCCCAAGAGATGCACTAATTTCCGATGCGGCGCCGAAAGAAACGAAAGGAGCATGTTATGGCCTACGACAAAGTCTAGCTGTTGTTGGATCAACACTGGGGGGAGTTTTCGGAATGATAGTTATGAAACTGTCCGGTGATAACTTTCAGCTGTTGTTTGTATTAGCCACGATACCTGCCATTTTAGCCGTAGTAATTTTGACCTTTTTTGTAAAAGAAACTTTAAATCACAAACAAAAAGTCTATAGACGCAAAATACGCATACACGACATGAAGGCATTAGGAAAGCGATTTTGGGTTTTAATGCTCGTCGTAGCAATATTTATGATTGCAAGATTTGGTGAATTTTTTATATCTCTGCATGCGTGCGAAAATTTAGGAATGCCAAAAGCATATTTATTCATGATTACAATCATATTTAATCTGTTTACCACGCTATCAGCGTTCCCGACTGGAAAGCTGTCAGACAGAATGAATAAAGTAAACCTACTGTTCATTGGCGTTGCTGTATTGTTCATTTCTGATATTTGCATTGGTTGTGCTCACAATCTTGTTTGGATTTGGATAGGCGCCGCTTTATGGGGAATTCAGCGAGGAATGAGCGAAGGGATTTTTTCTATTTTAATTTCAGACTATGTCCCAAAAGACCTCAGAGGAACTGGGTTTGGGGTATATTATATTACTGTTTCAGTTTCAGTGTTTTTTGCAAACACCATTGCTGGCGGAGTCTCGCAATATTTTGGAGAAGCAATGACTTATCTAACTGGGGCGCTTATATGTGTAATTACTGCCGTTACTTTGCTGGTATTCAGACACAAGCTGGAGCAAGGTTGATTGTAAGATATGTAGATAAGCCATACGGATTTGAGATAAAGGTGCCGAGCTATCATATGATTGTTGATATCAGACATGCTGGGAATTATACCAGATTTTTATAAATTTTCATAAAAATAGAAAACTTATAAACAAACTTTTAACTAAACAAACTTTTAACAAAATGATATAAAATTTCAAAAAATTTATAACATTTGATGTTTTTGTTTGCATAAAATAGCTGTATATGTCTAGATGAGTTTTTTATGCAAAGTATAGTTAATTTATTCGCACTAGTCGCATCGTATATGTCTGCAACGGGAACCGTGAATAATAGCTCAGAAGTGGTGCATTTTACTGGAAATGATATCGGTGATAATGTTATTTCCAGAGATTATTCCGCCAAGCTTAAAGTGCTGAATACGAAAAGTATAGAAATGTTTGGCGGAAATCAACTAACAAGCACAATAGCCGCAACGCACAACTATAGCTCTGAAGGACGGAAAAAATATGAGACAGACGTAAATAAAGCAGCTGATGATTGGTACTACAGGAAGGTATTAGCAATAGAACGAGATCGAATGATTGTAAAGGCGGAAAAGGAAAAGATGGGAAAAGATTTACTCCGCACTAGAAACGATTTTGTGCAAGACCAAATGAAAAAGTGGGATGAACGAGCAGAAGAATTTTATATGCTCACGCTTCTACCGAAACTATGTGTCAACATAGTAGAGGAACTACTCGATACAGAAATGGAAAAACAATCTTCAAGTATTAACAACAAGATAGATAATAATATTGAAATAACACAAGGTGAAGAAACGTTCCTGAATAATATAAATACAATATATGAACTCCTAGATAATCAAAAAATCCCAGAAATGCTTGCTCTGTTCAAATTAATGGTGGCTGATGAACAGAAATTACACAACGATAAACAAAAAATAAATAAAATAGAAAACTATTGTTTATATGCTCAAACAAAATTTAGTATGTGTTTTGGAAATTCTAATGAATATTTTATATTTATAGGAGATAACCCAGATAATGAGCGCCCCCATTATAAGATAGAAAGTATTCTTCCTAGAAAATATTTACATAAGAAAACTGAGCTAGATATAGTCATTCCAGGGAGTATTGGTGGCAGTCCTGTTCTGCTGGGGAAGAATGCGTTTTTTAGCCTATTCCATTGCAATGAGCAATTGATGCAAAATATACGAATGAAGATTATATTTCAGCAAACTGATGGGCAAATGGTTAGTTTGCCGAGTAATATGTCCAATATGTTTGATGACTTTCAATACGGAGGAAATGGTTTAAAAGTTATGGCTATTGATTTCAATGGGGCATATTTCCCAGACTCTATATGTGATATGTCCAGTATGTTCAGAAATTGCGGAAATTTAAAACAGTTGGATTTGAGTAATTTTGATACAAGCGCAGTGGAATATATGGACCAGATGTTTAGTAGATGTATAAATCTGGAAAAGCTTAATATCAGTAACTTTGATACAAGCAATGTTGCAAATATGGAGCAAATGTTTTGTTCCTGTGAGCGTCTACAAGAACTAGATCTGAGTAACTTTAACACAAAAAATGTAAAGGATATGTCTAAGATGTTTTATAAATGTAAAAATTTACGTACATTAGATTTGAGTAATTTTGACGTATCAAATATAAAACATTTAAGCGATATGTTTGCGGGGTGTAAAAATTTAATAAAAGTAAAAATAAAACACAGCGCTTTAAAGCAATTACTGAAAAAAGATAAAAACCTTTTTGCTGATTGCTGTAACTTACAAACTACCTATGCATAAAAGCTAATACAGTTAATTTGAGTGATTCCCATCTGTTGGGATCGGCGTACAGATCGGATTTTTTGAATATGCTAAAAGAAAATCTATGATCTCTATAATATTCTCATCGGAACAGTACCGCTGTTTCAGCTCCTTAATTTTGTCTGAAGTAATTGTAGCTCCGCTGTTTGTTAAAAATATTTCATCATATACAGATTGCATCAACTTAATCTCTTCATTGGAAAATCCGCGACGTCGCAAGCCTATAATATTCAAGCCTTTTAGAGTTGTTACCCTATCACTTCTGACTACTCCATATGGAATTACATCTCTATCAATACCGCTACAGCCTCCAATCATGGCGTGCTTACCGATACGTATAAACTGTTTTACTGCTGACATTCCTCCAATAATCGCATTGTCTCCGACAGTAACATGACCGGCAAGGTTTACTCCATTTACTAAGATGACATCGTCACCAATGATGCAATCGTGAGCGATATGGCAATATGCCATAATCAGGCAATTTCTGCCGATTTGCGTTACCATACCCCCACCTGAGGTGCCAATATTGGCAGTGACATATTCCCGAATTACTGTATTCGATCCAATTTCTAATCGTGATCTTTCTCCTTTGTATTTTAAATCTTGAGGCTTTTGTCCCAAGGACGCAAATGGATACACTGTCACACCATCGCCTATTATCGTATCTTCCATCACGACTATATGTGATTGCAACTTGCTGCCGCGCCCGATAACCACGCGTTCGCCAACACAACAGTAGGCGCCTATTTCGACGTCTTCTCCAATATCTGCTCCAGGCTCAATGATTGCAGTAGAGTGTATCTTAGCACTTGTACTTATTGGCATTACTTACTTTCACTTTCGGGTATCATTGCTTTAAATTCTGCTTCACTTGCAAGGGTATCTTCCACATATGCTTTTCCTGCAAAACGCCAAAACTTGTTTCCATGACGCTGCTCTATTGTGATTTCAATGCGTATTACATCTCCAGGCACAACAGGTTTTCTAAATTTTGCGTTTTCTATTGATGTAAAGTATACGAAATCCGATTTTCCAGGCTCTGTTACTTTCTCACTTATGAGCGTTTTAAAAGCCAAAACACCAGCAGATTGTGCCATAGATTCTATGATCAAAACCCCTGGAAATACTGGATATTGCGGAAAATGCCCTTGAAAAAACCATTCATTATTTGAAACATTTTTGTACGCAGTACAAGATTTTCCTACCGTCAAATTTTCTATTCTATCAACCATTAAAAATGGATACCTATGTGGAATTATTTGTTTTATATCTTCCGAGTACAGAATCGTGTTTAAGTTCATTCTGCATCCTCATCTTCAGGTATGTCATTCGATGGCGTTTGCTGAATAGAGGAATCTTCAGCTGATTTTTCAGACTTATCGATTATCGTCTGAGCATTCTTTATGTGCGAAGAATCTATAGCAGCCATAGCTATGCAATTGAGCAAGAACATAGACGCCAAAACCCAAGTCGTTTTAGTTAGCATATTTGAGGTACCTCTTGCATTAAACAAATTCCCACTGCCTCCGCTCGCAAATAGCGAACTACCGCCTTCCGTTTTTTGAATCAAAACGATAAGTATTAAAAAGATTGTTACCAACACATGTATCGCTAGTAATATTCCCATATATCCATCTCCTACTTTCCTGAAAGAATAGTCATCATCGTCGTGCCATCAAGTTTTGGCGGATTTTCCGGCTTCGCAAAATCTTGGCAAAATTCCAAAACTTTACCGATAACTTCCTTGCCAATATCCTGCCTGCTCATTTCTCGACCACGAAATCTCATAGCTAGTTTAACCTTATTTCCGGATTCAATAAAGCGTTTTATGGCTTTGCACTTCACCATAAGGTCATTTTCTCCTATAAACGGTCTTATTTGCACTTCTTTCAAATCAATTGTTTTCTGTTTTTTTCTAGATTCCGCCTTCTTTTTCTGTTGTTCATACTTGTATTTCCCGTAGTCAAGAATTTTGCACACGGGCGGATTTGAGTCTTTTGATACTATAACCAAATCCAATCCTGCTTTATCTGCTGCTTTTTTCGCCTCAGACAGTGACACTATCCCAACAGGCTCGCCATTGGCTCCTATCAGGCGCACTGAGGAAGAATTATCTAACTCCGGTTCAGCCTTCTCGGGCTTCTTATTAAAATCGACTTTTGCCAAAAAAATCTCGTCAACATGACATACATACTAGAATTCTGCACTAATTTTGTCATTTTTTCAATATCTTCAAAGCGCAACGAGTGTTAGCTCGTGAGAACTATATTACCTGGTGCATTGTTTATGCGCAGCAACAATCAGCTTATGAGATTTCTTATTGTCTGTTTGTGGCGTAGAAATACAGGTATTCCGATCGCAATGAATGTCATCAGGACTATGATTGACAAAATTAGGTCTTGAGACAGTGTAAAGATACAGAAAAGTATTGCAAACTGAACTAGTATTAGTGCTTTTACACGTTCCTTTCTTGTTTTATACCATTCGCGGATAAGTTTCATATAGGAGATGCAACACGCTAAATACACATACAAAAATATACTGACTAACATATCAATCAATTTTCCCAGCCCACCTTGATGCAATTGTTCCAACAGTAAGAACGGAAGCGTTCCAATTGCTGCAATAGTAATCGCGGACTTGGGTGCTCCAGATTTATTTATTTTTCCGAAAATTTCTGGGAAAAGGCCATCTTTATAGGCCCCATACGCTATCTGCCCACTAGTTAATGTCCATGCATTTAATGTTCCGACGCAAACTATTATGGCCATAATTGAAATAGCTACATCGCTGTAATTTGAGAATATGGAGCTCATTACTACAGCATATGGAGCTGATGTTGCCTCTAATTTTTCAAATCCAACAACTCCAGTTATGGAAATTGTATTCATAAGGTATATCAATGCAACGGTCGAAGTGCCCACAATAATCGCCCTTGGAATCGTTCGTTTTGGATTCTTGACACTTTCAGCTGGTGTAGTGGCACATTCAACCCCGATGAATCCCCAGAATGTAAGCAATGCAGTTTGAGATATCGTTGTTAAAACATCACTTCCATTAGACACTTCCTTCAGAGATACCTTAAAAAATGACGGATCAAAAAACATAAAGAACACGACCGGCAAAAACAATAATGGCAAAATTTTCATAGCAGTCAGAACTGTTTCTATTGTTCCTGAAAATTTCATTCCAACAATGTTGATCCAGGATATAGTAAGTAACAACATAGTTTCTATTGCAAAGATCTCTGTTGGCGATAATTTTCCTGTCATAATGGTTAGATATCCAGCAGCAGTCACCAGCAAAATTGAATTACTAGACCATGATATTATCCAATAGAGCCAAGCTGTAAAAAATCCAGCCACTCTTCCAAATGCTGCAGAAACATACACGTGGGGACCTCCGCTTTTTGTAATATGTGAAGACAAATCCGAGAATATTAGGGCAAGCGATATCGCCCCAGCGACAGACACTATCCATCCCAATATACCAATGGTCTTGAATGGGGCTAATTGTGCCGGTAATACAAATGCGGCAGATCCAAGCTGACTTCCAATAACAATGGAAACTAACGATATAAAACCCAATTCTTTGCTTTTTGTCATACCTTGTTCTAATATTCTGCTTTACAGCATCTGCGTTTCATTATAGGCGCACTTGAAGTTTACATCAAGTTTTTTAAATGTATTGTATAAGTTCACAACATATGAGACAAAAGTTGGCTTGTTAGTGAGTGAGGTAAGATAGGTCTAGCAAATAGATGTGCGGCAGGAGATGCGCCCTGTCTCACATCTGTTTAAACTTATACACTACTAATCGTCTTCTTCGTCACTTTCTTCGTCACCTTCTTCGCCACTTTCTTCCTCATATTCTTGTTGTTCTTGTTGTTCTTTCGCTTCTTCATCTTCCTTAGCCCACTGTTCAACTATTTCTTTAGTAGGTTCCTTAACTAGTTCTCCCAGTCGTTCCAGCAGTAGGCTGTTTTTTAGTGCTTCGGAAAGTGCTCTAAGATTGTCAGTTTGAATATAGTAGGTATCGCTAGGCTCTTTCCACTTACCACCGTCTTCTTTGTCCCAAGTTTCTTCTGTTATCTCTATCGCAGAGATGTACAGCTTATTATCAGCATATCTGAAAGTTGGGATGTAGTGCCATTTTGTCTTTAGAGTATCATGCTCTAAATCTAATTTATAGAACGGATAACCAAACTCCAGTTGTTTCTCATCAGAATTTTTAGTACTCACATTAGGGGTAATATACGCAATATTGTTATTAGCATCATACTTCTGTTTGCTATCTCTAAATTTATCTAACTGAGCATATAATTCCAGCGCATCCACATACTCTTGTATATATTCTATAGCCTGATTTAGTTTTGTAGGAAGTTCCTGGATCAATTTATCTGAATTCTCAATATTATCCTTGGAATCTTTATAGTATTCTATATAATAAGTTTTTATTTTTTCTAATTTATTTCCCAATACTTCTGCTACTTGTTTAAACTCATTTTCTCCATTAATCACTTCATTGATATAGTTATACAAAATCACTGCATTCCAATGCTTCTGTTTATAAGTTTCTGGGTTTGTACCTTCAAAAGTTATAATATCTTCAGGTCTTTTATCTTTATCTTTAAACTCATTCTCTCCAGTAACACAATCAGCTATAGCCTTTCCGATAACCTTTGTTCTGGAATCTTCATATTTTGGTTCAAGGATCCAGTA
>CACYDS010000053.1 GCA_902773285.1 uncultured Pseudomonadota bacterium
AAAAACAGCATTTGATAATATTTTGGCGAAGATCAGGACCAAAATCAGTGTAAAAGCGTCTCTTTCCGCGACTGGTGGTGCGCTTATGGGAAAGGATTATACCTACGACCTCGTGAGGATTGGTTCATTTTTGCACGATATACAGCTAAATTCTCCGTTGCAAGCAGAGAACGTGCTAACCCTAGAAACATGTGTTTTGCAAAAATATACCCTACCGGCTGGAAATACGGTTGGGTATAGTGCGACATACACGGCTCAGCACGATATAAAACTTGCTGTAATTTCGATCGGACACGGTGATGGATTGCGACGTAATCTTAGCAACAGAGGATTTATACATTTCTACGGCCACGATAAAATCTATAAAGCGCCAATAATAGGCAACATATCAATGGATTTGACTACTTGTGATGTATCGAATATTCCAGATACATTAACTGAGCCAGGAATGCCTGCTGTTATATTATCAAAAGATTACCGGGTAAAAGACATGGCGCAAGATGCTGACTTGTTGTCATATGAAGTGCTAATCGGATTACAGCTAAAGCCGGACAGATGCGAAGTGGTGTATAAGAAATAGTTTTTCTAGATGTTGATTTGAATTCATCTCTTTGGGAGAAATGTGCTACACTATTCGCAGTGGTTTGGCTTTTTTACGCAGAATTGTTGTTCTGCTCAGAATTTTAGGTGCATATGAAAGATAATGAAAAAATCAGTTTTGCTGAAATGTTGGAAAAATCCCTCGCTGGCAAGGGATCGCTGGAAGGCAAAGTGGTTCTTGGAACCGTAGTTGGAATCAAAAATGATAAGGCTATTATTGATGTGGGGTTGAAATCGGAAGGTAGACTATTTTTGGACGATATAAAGGCTTTGAAAGGCACTGATACCGTCTCTATTGGAGATACCTTGGATGTTTATGTTGATAAATATGAAGACAAGAGTGGCGAGCCGATTCTAAGTATTGAAAAAGCGAAGAAAGAAGCAATCTGGAATGCCTTAGAAAAGAAGCTTGAAACGGGTGATTCAGTAGAAGGAATTATTACTGGCAAAACAAGGGGGGGCTTTTCTGTTGATATCAAAGGAACTATGGCGTTTTTGCCAGGTAGCCAAGTTGATCTCCGATTGGTGAAAGATATTACTCCTCTTTTGAACATACCTCAACCATTCAAGCTTATAAAAATGGACAAAATGAGAAATAACATTGTTGTTTCTAGAAGAGCTGTTTTAGAAGCAGAAAGAAACGAGGTTCGAAATGATGTCATTTCGAAGTTGCAGGAGGGGGCCGTTCTTGATGGCGTCGTCAAAAACTTAATGGAATATGGGGCGTTTGTTGATATTGGTGGAATTGATGGGTTATTGCACGTAACCGACATGTCATGGAAAAGGGTGTCAAATCCTGCAGATATAGTCAGTGTCGGAGACAATATAAAAGTGCAAGTTCTGAAATTCAACAAAGATACAGGACGCATTTCGCTTGGTATGAAACAACTCGTAGATTCGCCTTGGGAGAATATCGAGCAAAGATATAAAGTTGGCGAAAAGTACAAAGGTAAAGTTTCGAATATTACTGATTATGGGGCATTTATAGCTCTCGAAGAATGTATTGAAGGATTGGCTTACATGACTGAACTCAGCTGGTTCAAGAATATACAGCCAAGTAAGATTTTAACACTTGGACAAGAAGTGGAAGCTATGGTGCTTGAAATAAATCCAGAAAAGAGAAAAATTGCTTTGGGCTTAAAGCAGTGCCAGCCTAATCCGTGGAAGGAATTTGCCGAGAACCATCCAGTGGGGACGAAGCTTGAAGGTGTTGTTAAGAATGTGACTGAGTTTGGTGTTTTTGTTGGAGTGACGGATACGCTAGATGGAATGGTTCATGTTTCCGATGTTTCTTGGAATGATGGGTCAAATAAAGATAAATCAAAGATGTTCGAAAAGGGACAAAAAATTGAAGTAGTCGTGCTAGCAGTTGATCCCGTGAAAGAAAGGATCAGCCTTGGCATAAAACAACTAGAAGACGATCCATATGCTGATGCAACAAGCTCGACCAAGAAAGGCGATGTGGTTGTTGCTGAGGTAAAAGAAATACACTCAAATGGTATCGATGTTATTCTCGAAAATGGGCTAAATGGGTTTATCAAATCTGCAGACATTTCGAGTGATAAGGCAAGGCGCAAACCGGATACGTTTGCTGTAGGAGAAAAACTAGAGGCACTTGTGTTGGGAATGGCAAAAGGCTCCAGAAGAGTGAACTTATCGATCAAAGCATTGGAAATTAAAAGAGAAAAGGACGCATTAGAAAAGTATGGTTCAACGGAAAGCGGGGCTAGCTTGGGTGATATCTTAGGTGTTGCCTTAGAGAAGAAAAAAGAAAACAAATAATGGGACTAATAGAAGCTAGGTGTGCAATACATCTAGCTTCTTTAGTAGGGGGAACGAATGATGGAAATTTTTGAGACAATTAAGGAGTTTTTTGGATATGTTGCACTTGCAACGACGATAGTTGGTTTGCTGCCTCAAGTTTACAAGACATATAAAACCAAATCGGCAAAAGATATATCGACAGTAATGATTTGGAATTGTTTGATTTGCGCAACGTCATGGTTAATATATGGGATATTCATAAAAGACAAAATGGTGACAATAAGTAATATATTAGCCTTAATAACAAGTGTAATTTTATTGATACAGAAGCAAAAATACGGCAAAGAACTGTGAATCGATTTATAAAACGAGATGACTATAAGTCAATATTGGTGTTGGATGGGGCAATTCCAACAAAAGAATTTTTCGCTGAAATGCAACTGCCGGTCATATCCGCTGATGGAGCAACAAACAAATTGCATAAAATGGGAATTATCCCGCATTTAGTCATAGGAGATCTGGACAGCGTGGATCCTGAAATGTTAAAACTGTATCGGCATAAAAGGGTAGAAGATCAAAATTATTCTGATTTTCAAAAAGCGTTGCAATACATGCAGGATAACGCTTGGTTTCCGGCAATTATCTGCGGAGTTACTGGAGGCTATATAGACCACGAAATAAACAATATAAATATCTTTATGCAAACAGACGGAAACATTTTTATAACTGATGCCGTGATAGGCTATAAGGTGCAAGCAGAGATTCATTATAATTTTCCTATAGGTACAAAAATTTCAATTATTGGAATTCCAGAATGCACAATTTCTACGAGGGGGCTAAAATGGGAGTTAGAAAGATATGCAACCAAGTTTCCCGGACAAAATTCCTGCTTTAACCGAGTCATATCAGAGAAGTTAACAGTAATCCCACACCAGGGGACTGCTTTAATGATGGTGTATACAAAAGACATAGATGATGCAGGACTGAGAGCGTAAGAGGGCCGTGATAAGATGTTGAGAATATACTACCTTACATCATGAAAAAGGGAT
Organism: uncultured Pseudomonadota bacterium; assembly: GCA_902773285.1. Lineage (GTDB taxonomy): Bacteria > Pseudomonadota > Alphaproteobacteria > RUG11792 > RUG11792 > RUG11420. The sequence continues at coordinate 3,414 of CACYDS010000053.1, forward strand.
AGGTTATGCCATTTGATACAGCTATTTCGGCATTGAACTATGACGAGTATGCATTTGCGCAAAAATTTTCTGCAAAGGAATTGGTGAGACTGTTGCCAAATGACAACATTGCATCAGTTATTGATATAGGGGCTGGCACAGGCTTTGTTGCACTAGAGGCAAAAAAAAGATTTCCTTACGCAAAATTAACTTTACTGGATCGATCTCGCGGAATGTTACGAATAGCTAAATCCAAAATACCGGATGCCACAATTATTAATACTGATGCCGAAACTTTTGCTTTTGCCATTCAAAATTTTGACATGGCTATTGCAAATTTATCTGTTCAATGGTTTAAGGATTTCGAAGCATTTTTGAAGAAAATTTTGGAACATGCAAAATATTTCGCATTCTCCATCCCATTAAATGATAGTTTTGCCGATTACATGGATATATTCAATGGCATTAAGATGCCTCGCATAAATTTGTATACTCACCGCGAAATCTTGCATATCGTTCGTAGTAATGCTGAGATCGTCACTGCAAAGCAATTCATAGTAACTAAGACATATCCAAATGCTATCGAAGCCACTCGGCACTTCAGGAATATCGGAGCAACGTCCCCTATAAACACGGACACACAATCAAAAATTTCTGCTATCTTAAAATCACACAAGGCACCGATAACGTTAAACTACGACATGTTCTTGTGTGTGACAAGACAAGCCTACTAGGCGCAGTCATCAAAGTAAATTGCGATATATCTCTTTAGAAATAAAAAAGGAGCCCTCGTTGGAGGGCGCCAATACATCCAATACATAGTGTTACTTAGAATCTGTAACCAATTCCAAGCTTAAAGTCGTGGCTCGAATTTTGTAGTGTATGCTTTACAGTCGAATCCAGTCCTAGCTTATTATTGGTTTTAAGCTTGAATGTCTTCTTTGCCTTTAAATTGAAATTGTATGCTAGGTTAGCGAACATTCCGCCTTGGAAGTTATACTGCAGCCCAAGACCGAAGCTTGGTATACACTTCGTCACCGTTTTCTTCTCACTCTTCTTCAAGGCTGTTGCAGTAATTGTATACTTGTCGCTCTTGATCTTGAAGCCAGCCGTGACAAACAGCTCAAGTTCAGGGGTTAAAAGTACGCCTACTCTCGGCATAATGCCGATATAGAACTTATTCTTGCATTTGAGCTCCAATTCTAGATCGCGAGAGTAACAGCGTGTTAACAGGTTATCAATGTAATCTTTAGAAAATAATTGCTCAGCATCAGTCAGTTCCGGGTTTACCACATACCCACCTGGTCCCCTTTGGAATATTTCGGTCCTATTTAGGTCGCAAGCTTGGGTGCAATTTTGAGGGGACAAAGGAGCAAAACGATTGTTCCCAACTTCAATAATGCTAGATGGGATGTAATTGGCATGCATCGCCATTCCCTTTTCTTTCTTTTTGATATTCCCGAAGTTTTTTCCAAAACTAAAGGTAATAGCAAACAC
>CACYDS010000054.1 GCA_902773285.1 uncultured Pseudomonadota bacterium
GCTTCGTAAAAATTCATACACTTTCTCCTTTCGGTTGATTACTGAAAACAGCAACCAGCTTGCTGACCATCAACAAGCAAGGCTATGGAAATATTCTATAGCAGCGTGACAAGGTATTGCAAGTTTAAATATCATAGGTATATAAGTTCATGACATATGAGACAAAAGTTGGCTGGAGGGTAGGTGAGATAACTTAAAGCGAGCGAATAGGTTCGAAAGTTAACCGCAGCAATAGGATCTTTAGAGAGGAATTTTGCGGACACCATTGTTGGCGCCAGAAGAGAGCTTATGAAATTTATAAAGAAATCTAACTCCTCCGGTTCACACGTCTCCTTGCTCGGACTTACTCCTCTGGGGTATATTTCTCAGTATAGTCAGGAGACTCCGTTTGTCTCACTTCTGTTTGAACTGGGACAAAGTGTAAAAAGAGCTTGACGTGTTGCTGGCTTTTTTAGTAAACTCATTTCGTGGTTGTGGTTCGTAAAAACGTCAATTGGTAATACAGAGATCGCATTTCATAAGTGCCTGTTTGATGGCTTTGGCGTTGGGGATTGCCGTAACTGAGTATACAACTTATACGCCAGTAATATCGCCAGATATCATTGATGATGATGCTTCGACTGATGAAAATGCGGGCATCTCTGATGAATCGAACGATAGTGATGCAGAAGCAGATGATAAAGTTGATGATAGGGCAGTAGCTGATGAGGTAGCGCAAATGCCAAGTTCTTCAGCAACAGAAATTCAAGCAGATCCTTTTTCTCCATCCGGAGAGAAAGAGATTACTCTAAGCAGCGGTGATACTTTTGCAACTGTTATTGGCAAGCTGGGATTTGACAAAACAGATGTATACCTAGCATCAAAATCTTTGTCTAAGGTTGTGAATTTAAAGACTTTAAAGGTTGGACAAAAACTAATTGTGAAGGGTAAGCGCGACAGTTCAGGGGAACTTACCTTAACCGGAATAGAAATTCGTCCAAACTATCATGAAAAGATCGTTGTTTCAAAGAATGAAACTGGTTACTCTGCAGAGAGGATAGAGATACCGGTAAAAAAGGTCATCCGCAGTATTTCGGGAAGTATTTCTCCAAAAGCCCCTCTGGGGTCATTAAAAAAATGCGGTATGAAGACCAACATAGCTACTGATGCGCTTAGAGGATTATCACAAATAGTTAACATTAAGTCATCGAAAACTCCTGTTGATTTTGAGTTCCTATATCAGGATTATTATGATAATGAAGGAAGTGTAGTTAGAAAACCTGAGTTATTATATGCTTCAGTTTTTATTGGCGGCAAGATAAGAAGGATATATAAATTTACATATGGAGATTTGAGCGAATTTATTGATAATAACGGCACTATTTTAAGTTCTCTATCAAAAACTAAATCAATGCTTGATAAACCTGTTGGATTGATGAAGATAACGTCAAAGTTTGGGTTAAGAAGGCATCCAATAACTGGGCAAATTAGGGCACACAACGGAATTGATATATCCGCGCCAGTTGGAACTCCAGTGAGAGCTACGGCGGACGGTGTTGTCACAAAGGCGATGTATTACTCTGGGTATGGTCGGTATGTTCGCATAAGTCATTATGGAAAAATCGAGACAGCTTATGCCCATTTAAGTCGTATTGTTGTCAGACGTGGGCAGCAGGTTAAGAAAGGCCAAATTATAGCATATTCAGGTAATAGTGGACAAACGACAGCAGCTCATGTACATTATGAAGTACATATGTGCGGAAAGCCGATAAATCCGCTTGGGGGTGTTTCGCAAGGACCTCAAAAGTTAGTGGGCGACAGGCTATATAAATTCAATCAATTTAAACGAAGGATAAATCTTCAGGTTGTTGGCTTGACTGTCAATAAGCATAAGGTAGTCAAATTGCATAGATATTAAATATGCTCGTAAAGAGGCTGAGAACTGTATCTTTTTATATCATTAGTTTTGTTTTCTTGTTCACAACGATGACATTTCTGATTCTATACTACTTCGGTCTAGATTTACCCAGCGAATTGACGCTGTTGGAATACTCTCCTCCAAGAACAACTCAGATAATAACGAGAGATGGAGAGTTAATGGAGGAGTACGCTACGGAACATCGAGTAATTGTGAAATTTGATGAGATACCGGCAATAATAAAAGGCGCATTCATAATGGCTGAAGATAGAGAATTTTATCAACATTCTGGAATAAGCGCAAATAGCTTAATGCGAGCAATAATAGACAATACGGCAAGGAAAGCTTGGAATAAACATCCCGCAGGAGGATCAACAATTACGCAACAAATAGCGAAAAATCTCTTGGTTGGTAATGCTCGTACTGTAACGCGAAAAATACGAGAGGCAATTATGGCATTTCGAATAGAGACAACTATTCCAAAGGATAAAATCCTAGAGATATATCTAAATCACTTATATCTTGGAAAGGGGTGCTACGGTATTGTTGAGGCTTGTAACTATTATTTTGGCAAATCGCTAAAAGAAATAGAACCGCATGAAGCTGCGTTTTTAGCATCTATTCCTAATGCACCTACTCTTTACATAAATGATAAAACTTCTCGAAAATTATTGCGAAAAAGAAATTCAGTTTTATTGCAAATGTACGACGCTGGCTATATAAATAAGTCGCAGTTACGGAAATATTTCAACAAGCCCCTAAAAATAAATCATAAAAAACAAAAATTATATGCTCCATATTTTGCTGATGAAATTTTTAGATTAGTGACAAAGCACGTGTCTAGAAATGATTTTTTTAGAAATGGCTATGTAATCCGAGCGACGTTAGATAAATTAATGCAATATCATGCCCAACAAGCACTGGAAAATGGCATTATTGAATATACCAAACGAACTCGATATCATGGCGTTTTGGGCAACATACATCAGGGGCTTAAGATAGATTTGAGACAACTTGATAGCCACCAGCTATTCACTACACTAAACGCAGTGCAAACAGGAATTGTTGAGAAAGTAGCGACCAAATATTTGATTTGCAAAGCAGCTGGCGGAGAATATATTAAAGTTGAAATAAATGGTCCTGGATACACCTCTGCAACTTTTAAAAAAGGGGATATTGTACTTTGTCGCAAATTAGGAAAAAATTCGAGTGAACTTTATCAAGAACCGAAAGTGACTGGAGGGATAGTAGTCATGGACGCATGCACAGGAGAAGTTTTAGCACTCGTTGGGGGGTATAGTCCGTATTTGAGCATTTTTAATTGCATGACACAAGCTAGGCGACAGCCTGGTTCAACCATCAAGCCATTTGTATACGCGACTGCTTTGGAAAATGGAAAGGATGAGTATGATCTTATAGAAGACAAACCTGTAAAAATAGTGTTACCAAGTGGTGAAAAATATATGCCCAAAAATTACGATGGTAAAGCACATGGTAAAACTTATTTGCGTGACGGGCTTATATATTCGAGAAATTTATCTACTGTAAATTTGGCCTTGGATATAGGTTTAGATAAGATTGGAAACACACTCAAAGCACTAGGATTAGCAAAAAATAAAGTACCGATATCCGCAGTATTGGGAGCGATTGAGGTTTGCCCGCTGAAATTGATGGAGGCTTTTTCTGTGTTTTTTAATGATGGAATTCCAGTTTTTCCTAAGTTCATAATTGGAGATACATTTGCTACAAATGAAACAGCTGCCAAGCGAATATTTGCGACTAGGACCGTTGAGACCATGAAAGATATCCTTCACGACGCTGTTGTAAAGGGCACTAATAGTGAAGTGGAGAAGCTTGAAAAAAAATATAATGTAAAAATTTATGGCAAAACTGGCACGACAAATGACTATAAAGATACTTGGTTTCTTGGGGCAGTGCAAGATCAAGCGCGCACATTACTGGTATGCACATTTGTTGGCTATTCTAAACCACAAACTCTTGGAGACCATATGACAGGCGCTAAAGTTGCTTTTCCAATATTTATGAATTTTGTAAAAAGTTATTTCGAAAGTAAAAACAACTAAAAAAGATTGAAAAGATACTTTTCCCCGAAACTGATAATAGATAAGAGAATTTCACACCAGCAAATGCAATTAAAAAAC
>CACYDS010000055.1 GCA_902773285.1 uncultured Pseudomonadota bacterium
CAGTGAGATCATAGTAAAATTCCTCTCTAAAGATCCTATTGCTGAGTTCGACGTTCCAATCTGATTTGCTAGCCATAGGTTTCCTCACTCACCCACAAACCAACTTTTGTCTCATATGTTATGAACTTATACATATACAATAAAACTATTGAGCATTTGGGCTAAATAAACTAAACTTTAGTTGGTATCTTGTGTTTGAAGAAATTTATGAGCATTGATAAAAGCAAAGCGCTTGACGTAGCCTTACAACAAATAGAGCGAGTTTTTGGTAAAGGATCTGTTATGAAACTCGGTCAACGCGAAGTCATAGAGGTTGAATCGATTTCAACAGGTTCAATTGGCCTCGATTTAGCACTTGGAATTGGCGGATTTCCTAAAGGCAGAATTATAGAAGTTTATGGGCCGGAATCGTCTGGAAAAACTACGCTCACTCTTCACGTTATTGCGAATGCTCAAAAAAATGGTGGAACCTGTGCATTTATTGATGCCGAGCATGCTCTTGATCCTGTGTATGCCAGAAAGTTGCATATAGATATCGATAATTTGATAATTTCTCAACCTGATACAGGTGAGCAAGCACTTGAGATTGCTGATACCTTAGTTCGTAGTGGGGCTATCGATGTGTTAGTTGTTGATAGCGTAGCCGCTCTTGTTCCGAAGGCTGAGTTGGAAGGAGATATGGGAGATTCTCATATGGGGCTACAAGCCAGGCTGATGAGCCAAGCATTACGGAAGTTGACAGGCTCGATATCAAAGACGAATTGTATGGTGATATTTATCAACCAGATCCGTCAAAAAATTGGAATCATGTTTGGAAATCCAGAAACGACAACTGGGGGTAATGCGCTAAAATTTTATGCGTCAGTCAGGCTTGATATAAGACGTACTGGTTCTATTAAAGATAGAGACGAGATGCTTGGAAATCAGACTCGGGTAAAGGTTGTGAAGAATAAATTGGCGCCTCCGTTTAAGGTCGTAGATTTTGACATAATGTATGGAGAAGGGATTTCTAAAACCGGTGAGCTGATTGACCTGGGAGTGATGGCTGGATTAGTTGAAAAATCAGGCTCTTGGTATTCTTACAAAGACAACAGATTGGGGCAAGGCAAAGAAGCTGCTAGAACGTTTTTGAAAGAAAATCCGAGTATAGCTGATGAAATTGAACAGGCCATACGCGCAAACGCTGGCCTTGTTGCAGAGACCTTAACAGGCGAAAATTTACCGACTGAATTAAAGGAAATTGAGCAAGAGGTTGCAACTGTTGAAGAGTAGCATACAGCGCAAAATTATCGCCGTTATTGCAGGCTCAGGAGATCTACCGCATAGGATTGTTTCGAAATTGCACGAGCTCCAGGCACAGTTCATTGTAGTTTCGATAGCAGGTTTTGGCTCTCCTGAGTACCCACAGTTCGAATTAGGTGAAGTTGGGAGAATTCTGGAGCATATAAAAGCGCGGGGCGTGACGGATGTGGTATTTTGTGGTGCAATCACTAGGCCTAGTATATTTTCGTTAAAACTAGACGAAGTTGGTAGGAAATGGGTGCGCAAACTCGGCGTAAGGGCTTTTCTAGGTGATGATGCGTTGCTAAAAGGCATTAGAATGTTGCTATCGAATGAAGGGCTGAATATACTAAAACCTCAAGAGATATTGACTACTTTGTTAACCCCAGAGGGCGTTCTTACTAATGCGAAACCGAGTGCCACGGACGTCAAAGACATTGCTCGTGGCATGTTTGTTTTGCAAATGATGGCAAGGGCAGACGTCGGACAGGCTATTGTTGTGCAGGAAGGGGTAGTGCTTGCAGTTGAGGCTAAAGAGGGTACCGCAGAAATGTTAAAAAGGGTTAGTCAATTGAAATTGACAATAACAAAAGGCGGAGTGATGGTGAAAACTGCAAAAGTCAATCAAGATGAAGCTATTGATTTTCCGACTATTGGGCCTCAAACTATAAATGAGGCCAATATTGCAAATATTGCGGGTATAGCCCTGGGAGCTAATAGGACTCAAATAATTGATTTTTCCGAAACAATAAATCTTGCTAATAAAAATGGCCTATTTGTCATAGGCATTGAGTGCTAAATTACCAAAATTGACAAATAGATTAATAAAAAATATGTTAGTTTTGAAGAAGCCGAAATTTTATGGGCGAACAGTGTTGGACGCGAGTGCAGTTGGAAAGCTGGAATTGTGAAAGGTAACCCGCTGTATCGATGCAAAGCATAAATAGATGCTAGAGCTCTCGATAGCTTTGTTCTTGCATAGTAGATAGTCTTTTTGTAAATTTTGTTACTACACGCATCACTTATAAATATTTTTCCAAAATGTGAAGGATATGATATCCTAATATCATAGGGGGGGAGATTTTAAGAGAGAATCATGAATATTCAAAATATGGTTACAGGATTGCTTACTGTTGCAGTAATTGGTGGTATTGGGCTAAAAGCACTAAATGTGATGGAGAAAAATAATTCCTATCTAAGCGTTAAGGGGCTTTCGGATCGCAATGTAGTGGCGGACTGCGCTATATGGAAAATAACAGTAACTACAGAAGCAAATACCATCAAAGAAGCGCAGGAAAAGATGAATAAAGATATGGAGATTGTAACAAAATTTCTAAAAAAGGAAGGTGTAACTGATGCAGAAGTAACAGATACTTATTCTAAAACTCGCGATAAATTTTATTATGGTAGTGACCGCGAAAATACGCGCACCAAGAGATTTGACCTGAAAGGAAAAATAAAAATAAGGACAAATGATATAAACAAAGTCAGAGCAATAAAATCTAAATTTTCGCAACTGCAAGAGCAAGGTATCAATATTAACGATGAAGTGAAGTATATATACACAAAGATTGACCAGCTACGTATCGAAATGTTGCAGGAAGCCGCGAAGGATTCAGAAAATCGAGCAAGAAAAATAGCCGAAACATTAGGGGCAAAAATAACGGGATTACGTAATTTTGCTAGTGGTAAATTTTCGATTTCTGCTGAAGATGCTCCAACAACATCAGACAATGAATGGCACCAGGAATATTCTTTAAACAAGCGATTACGTGTAGTTGTCACAAGTGCATTTAACTTACGGAATTGACAAACAGATAAATGCAAAAGATGTGAGTTTTGAAGAAGCTGAGATTTGAGGGGTGCTAGCTGTGTTGAGCACTTGCAAAGTTTGTGGAAAACATGGATTGTAAAGGATAAATAGCAGTATAGATGCAATAATTTTGACAAGAACCAAGCAGAAACGGACTGGAGAGAGCTCAATAGCTCTGTTTCAGCAGAGAGAATAGAACCTTTGGATTTATCATTTACTAATCTCCGCACGTGTTGCCTTGCAAGAAAAAATGTATGCTTTTGTGTTGTGTCAATATATGACGCACTATATCAATAAGACAATTGATTTTTTGTGAGAGTCGCGTTACTACTGCGAAGCGCTTAAGAATATCCTACACTAGTAAAATCCTATAAATACAATGACGAGCAGTCGTAGCATTTGCTTGATGAAAATTTTTTTTGATAAGTAAACAATGAACGAAGAACATGCTTGACGTATAGCCTAGTTTCTTTAATGGGAATTAGCTCCACTATATCCAGTTGGGCAAGATTTTTTAGATTGCGAATGCTTTTTAGATATTTTGCGACATTTCCTTCGCCGCAGTTATAAGCGGCTGTCGTATAAATCAAATTTCCGGAATATTTCTTTAAAAGTCTATTTAGAATGGATGAGCCTAAAGTTATATTTTTTCGCTTATTAAATAGCGATGTGCCAGTATAAAACTTAATGCGTTTGGCTTCGTATCGCGCTGTTGCTGGCATTATTTGCATGAGGCCGATTGCGCCTACTCTGCTTTTTGCATGGACATTAAAATTGCTTTCGCGCTGTATTATTGAATGTACATAGCTCAAAAAACAAGATTCATTGTTGATTTTTTTGATATATTTTATATCGGAAGGCTTCAAAATTTTATATGCTTTTTCGTTAGGGAAATAATGTTGTCGCTTCGAACTTTCAGAAATCAAAATATCAATTTCATCCTGAGCTACAGCAATATCCATAAGCAACATTTCTTCGCTGGGATCTTCAATCTCATGTATGAGTTGCTGATAAAAATATTTCCGCATTTCTTTGTCCTGAACTTGAAGTAAAACTTGGACTAACTCGCGGTTATAAAATGTGAAAAATATTTCTGATGGATACGTCTGTTCACGAATAAATTCTTCAGATGCTGTCTCATTCGCGGTTTGCCCCATAAGTTCACGTAGTTGTTTTTCTGCTAAGTATCCATAAAAAGTAGAAAAATATTTACTGGCTTTTTTGCACCAATTTATAGCAGGGATGATATCATTTTGTTTCTTATAAACTGCCGCTAGCCAGAATGCATTTTTGCTTATTCTAATCGAATTAAGGGAATTGTCGTACGCCTTTTTAAAATGGTTTTGGGCGTTTTTGAAATTGTTCAAAAATCGAAATGCAATATAACCAAGTAACCATTCTGCTCTTGCAACATTTTCATCTGGCTTTTTGGTGGGTAATTTATACATGCTCATAACCTTATATGCTAGTTTTGGGTTTCCACTCCGAAGCACATTGAATGCGACATGACGACGCTGATTGAAAAAGTATGTTGCATATTTTTCTTCATCCTTGTTTGATAGCGTTAAAATTTCTGCAGCTTGAGTATCTTGTTTCCTGTCAATTAAATTCTGAATGATACTATATTTTCTATTAATATCTTCGAGTTCCTTTCTTGAATATCCGCCAGTACGCTTCACCACGTGTTTTTCTAGAAAACCAGATATAAAATCTGATATTTCATCGATAACTATATTTTTTAAAGTATCAAGCTGTTCCACTTTCATAGTTTTGATCAATTGCTTTGTTTTTTTTGCGTCTTCAATAGGAGTAACGTAATTTGCAAATTCCGTCTTGTATTTATTCATAAATTCGGGAGACAGGTCTTGGAATACCCAGGTTTGTTTTATATAGGTTTGCGCATACGCTGGTTGCTCGTCTAAGAGACAATTTATATACAATTCAAGACCTTCCTTGGTTTTGGGGACATATCTCTTGAACCATTTTAACACCATATTCTTCGAAACTTTTCCTGGCGCATATTTCTCCGCAATTCGCACGCTTTCTTCGAACAATGGCCAATGCGGATTGTTATAAAAAAATAAGAATACATTTCTAGCATTCGTAGGATCTTCAATCGCAATCCTCCATTTCGCATACTTTGCGACAATTTTGGAGTCCGTCTCTCTGGAACATAGGCAACCCAGCTCCATTGTGACGATTATGAAAAATGCAAAAAAAATCTTCAATCTAAATATGCGTTACAACATACGATCTCATTTTCAGTTTTGCACGCACATTCTAATATTTGCAACAATCTTTATTGTTTTTCTGCGATCGACTATGAGTTCATCGTTTCGAAAAAATCGTCATTTGTTTTACTATATTTGAGTTTCTCAAGCAGGAACTCCATAGCTTCGATTGTGCCCATTGGATTGAGTATCCGACGCAGGATCCACATCTTAGACATTTTGCTCTTATCCTTCACAAGCAATTCTTCCTTACGCGTCCCAGATCTATTAACGTCTATTGCAGGAAAAACACGCTTATCTGACAACTTACGGTCTAATACGATTTCAGAATTCCCTGTCCCCTTAAATTCTTCGAATATTACATCATCCATTCTTGATCCAGTCTCGACAAGCGCTGTTGCTATGATTGTTAAAGATCCTCCTTCCTCGATGTTTCTAGCTGCTCCGAAAAATCTTTTCGGCTTCTGAAGCGCGTTAGAGTCGACGCCTCCGGTGAGGATTTTTCCTGACGTCGGAACAACTGTATTATAGGCACGCGCTAGTCTAGTTATTGAATCAAGAAGAATTACCACGTCTCTTTTATGCTCAACAAGACGTTTTGCCTTTTCTACAACCATTTCGGTCACTTTCACATGACGTGATGCCGGTTCATCAAATGTGGAGCTTATAACTTCACCATGAACCGAGCGTTGCATATCAGTCACTTCTTCAGGTCGCTCGTCTATCAGAAGCACTATCAGGTAAACATCCTTAAACTTTTCCGTAATAGATTTTGCGATTGTTTGTAACATTACTGTTTTTCCAGTGCGAGGGGGAGCAACTATAAGTGCACGTTGTCCTTTTCCAATCGGGGCAACGAGATCTATAACTCGTTGTGTAAAATTGTTATCCTTACCTGGATGTGCAAGTTCAAGATTTAGCATCTCCTCGGGGTAGAGAGGAGTCAAATTTTCAAATGTCGTGCGTTTCTTAATATTTTCCGCATCTTCAAAATTTACTTTTTGTATATCTAAAACCGAGGAATATCTTTCCCCGTCTTTGGGGGCTCTAATTTGACATTCAACTGTATCTCCAGTTTTTAATCCAAGTTTTTTGATAAATGATGGGGCTACATATACGTCGTCAGAGCCAGGTAGATAATTCGATTCAGCAGATCTCAAATACCCAAATCCATCCTGAAGCACCTCAAGTATTCCGGTACTGAAGATTGGAATATCTGCTTCGGAGATTTTTTTCATTATCGAGAACACTAATTCCTGTTTTACCATTAGATGCGGATTTTCAACGTTATGTTCAGCTGCACATTCTAGCAAACTAGCTAAAGACTTAGACTTTAATTCTTGAAGATTCATAGCTTTTTATTCCTATTTATAAAAACAGACACTGCGCGTCCTACAACGGTATTTCTAACTTTTTCTCAGAAAAATGCTTTTTATCGCATTCTGCAACATAAAACTAATATACCTTGTTTTTGCCAAAAGTAAAATAATTTTTGATATTATCAACAAATGTTTTTATTAACACTACTGCCTATTATCTTTATAGAGGGATTTTCTGTGAGAGCTTCACATTAGCCGAGCTATTTGATGAAAAACCGGGGGATATTTTACGTCCGAATTCCATATTAGTGAAAACATCATAGCCCCCGGTTATACTGCCAGTGTCCTGAAATACTTGCTGGCGCTTCTAAGGTTTCATTTTTTCTTTTTCTGATACCACTTATTCCACAGCGCTTCAGTAGG
>CACYDS010000056.1 GCA_902773285.1 uncultured Pseudomonadota bacterium
AATATAAATCCTCCGAATATGCCTAAATCTATGGGGGGAAATCCTGACGAATTTCAGACATTGGAAAAGCATAACAGTACAACCCAGAATCCACAGTCAAATGCGCCCAACAAAATGATAATCACTGCACCGAATGGGGGGGCGATAAATAGTAATGATCCAAGCATACGAAATATGCCACCGAAAGTAGTCAATCAGCCCATGATCAATAACAGCATGAATAATAACAGGAATAACATAAATAATATGAGCAATATGAGCAATATGAACAATATAAACAGCGGGAAGCAGAATTTTGGCATGAACATGAATCAGAACTTTGTCACTAACAATAGGAATTTCAATAACAGCATGAATAACATAAATAAGATGAACAATATGAACAACATAAACAACATGAACATGAACAATATGAACAACATGAATCGGCAGTTTGGGCAGTTTGGCATGAATAATAACCTGAACTTCCAGAACAACATGGGCAACATGAACATGAATCAAAAGTTTGGCATGAACCTCGGGAATTTCAATAACAGCATGAATAACATAAATAATATGAGCAATATGAACAACATATTCCTGAACAGCTGGGGCGCAAACTTTGTCATGAATGATATGAACATGCAACCAAACATTAACAACACCATGAACGTGAATAAGAATGAGACATATATGACTGGACTCGCTATTGTAACAGCAGAACCATCACTAAGGAATGTAAATGAAATACGTAATTTATCTCACAACGTTCAAAATGAAAATAATAAACAAATGATAAATACGACAATGGACAAATGCTATTTTAACTCCACTATGCAGTGTTTTGCAAATCTGGAAGTGATGTATGCCGCTGTACAAGCCAGCTATAAAAAGCAATCGAAAAACAATAACTCATATTATTGGCGAAAGGCTGCTTACTGCATAATATCAGCTATTTACGAATTACTAACAGCCTGCCGAGATGGTTCAATGGCGTATATAACTGAAAGTGATCTACCGAAGGCCTTGAAATATGACAAAAGTATACAGACGTTAAATCTAGGTAAGGTGATGATGGAGGTTGTATATGACGCGCTTATGGCCTGTGACATGGCTTGGGCCCAAGACAGAAAAGTTAAGAATTTTAATGGAGCGTTAAATGAGGCGCAAGCAAGGCAAGCACAGAATCAGGATGCCAATAGAGAGCACCTATTATGCGATGTTCGGACAGGTTTTGCCGTTTCGGAATTGAATGGGGAGGGATACTCTCCGATAAATCTGATAAATGAAATAATGCGCTCATTGATAGACCAAATGAGAGCGGTGGGAATACGGCCTCCAATGCAACCGCAATTGTTTATGCGCGACAAGCCTACGACGTACAATGAGCGAGAGCAGTTCGTCCAGAATAAATCCCTGTCAACAATGCTTGATTTCGAGAGGTATGGGAACATTTCATTGCCTGAGGGGGATCAGAACTCATTGATAAAATACAACAGTGATTATAATGCCATCTATCTGCAGAGACAAGCTGGAGAATTCGCGATACAAGAGCTTCCTAAAGTATTGATATATACATATCAAGGAACAAAAGACAAAATTAAAAATGTATTTAAGAGTACCCCTCTAATTCTACCAGACCAAATTCAGTTACGAGACTCAAAAGGTCTGAAGACATATCGTCTAAATTCGTTTGTATCTTTGACCGCAGAAGGCGGAGGACACTATCTACCTATATTACGGACTGATGATGGGTGGGCTGCTATAAATGATTTTACGAAAGATTTGACAGGTAGCCTTGAGAAGGCCAAAGGTTTATACAACGAAACCACAGAAATAGCTAAGTATCCTCAGGTTATATTTTACGAACTTATTTCGTGAAAAAGGTATAGACAGCTGAGCTGGATATATTCATATGACAGATGATGGGTAGCCGGAGGACAGGTGTTCGATGGCTGCCCATGCTATCATCGTCGCATTATCTGTGCATAAAGGTAGCGGTGGAGCGTAGAAGTTTAGGCTATGTTGGTATGAAAAGGTCGACAGGGCATCACGAAGTTCAGAATTGGCTGCAACTCCGCCAGTTACAACAAGTGTCCTTGGAGGATGAGAACTCATTTTCAGTGCTTTTCCCAGCTGCTTTATGATAAAACTCACAACCGTTTTTTGGAAACTAGCAGAAATATCGCATTTATCTTGATATGACAGGTCATTCATAGAGCTGATAAGATTTTTAACAGCTGTTTTGAGACCAGAGAATGAAACATCGCAACCATGGCGTCTTTGCAGTGGAATAGGAAATTGAAATCGATTTTGTTCGCCAAACTGGGCATGCTTCTGAATAGCGACACCTCCAGGGTATTCAAAACCGAGCATCTTTGCAACTTTATCGAAACATTCGCCTGCCGCATCGTCAAGCGTTTTTCCTAAGATTTTATATTCGCCAATTCCCAAAACTTCTATGAAGAAGAAATGCCCACCTGAGGTCAATAATGCCATGAATGGGAAGTCGATATTGTTGCACAAACGGCAAGTAAGCAAGTGCCCCTCAAGATGATTTATCGCCATATATGGCTTGTTGGTAAGCGCAGATATGGTTTTCGCACAAACAGTTCCAACCAATAGTCCGCCTATCAGACCTGGGCTGGCTGTCGCTGCAATTACATCAATATCATCAAGACTGCAATTTGCATTTAACAACGCTTCATTTATAACCAGGTCAATCACCTTTGCGTGGCTTCTCGCTGCGAATTCTGGCACAACACCGCCATACTTTGCATGCAGTTGTATTTGCGAATTTACCACGTTCGACAAGATACGTTCTTCAGGTTTTGAAGCGTCGCAAACCACCGCTGCAGCTGTTTCGTCACAGCTTGATTCAATACCAAGGACTTTCATTCGAAACTTCCCTGTTTCCAACAGCCACTATCTTGGAACCAAAATTTCTGATCTGTAAAACCATTTTCCCGATATGCCTGAGCGCGTGATTTCGCACTATCCTTAGCATCAAGATTAAATATATCAACAATTTTTTGAAACCGGTTAAGCCCAGACAGATTAGCAATGTCTAAGCCATTATGTAGAAGGCAAGTCGGATTGTTTTGAAACGTGATTTCTGTTGCAAACCACACATAACAGAACAATGCATCCTCCGGCAAAATCGTACGTTTATTCCCGCTTGGGATAAATGAGAGTTGCACAGTCGTCCAAAGTTTCGAATTATAAAAATTAACTTCCTCTTCGTTATCGCAAAGAAATAAAACTCGCTCACATAAGGCATACATTTTCTCAACAAGTTTGTATGCTATCGGAAAAAAATCCGTCTGAATTCCATAAAACACTACGCTTTTGCTAGACATTTTCTTGTAACTTTCTTGGAAATTTTGTCAAGAAGAGCATTAATAAATTTCGCAACTTTTTCATCCAAAAAATCTTTGGCAATTTCAACGTACTCGTTAATTATCACTGGAATATCCGTCTTCTCAAAAATCATCTCTGTTAAGGCTGTTTTGATGATACAAATTTCGACAGGAGGTGAGTTCGAAATCGTTTTGTCCTTCTCAAGTGCATCTTCAATCATCTCATCCAAGTGTGTATCTTTTTGCAAATTAGCAACAAGTTTTCTAAAAAATTTAGTATTTACATCATCATTGGCATAAGTTTTTATAAAATCGTCGATTTCTATATCGGAAACAGATTGAACATTCTTCATTTGCATTTGATACATAAACTGAACAGCCAAAGTGCGTGCTAACCTTTTTGACAACACACCTAAAGATTTCGTCACTTTTAACACGCCTGTAAGAACTATTTCACTCATTGTACATCAATTTAATGAAATTTTACAAACCGGTAAAAATCAACTAGACTGAATGATATACTTTTGATGCTCCAGTGCGTTTGAATAAAATATCGTATCTTTTTTTTATATGCTTAGTTTGCAACGCCTGCTTTAATCTGAGAGCGGAAATTGTATTGGAAGCCAGCGGAGTGTCGTATGATCCAAAAAGCGAGATAGTCCGGGCCCATGGCGATGTTCATGTCACTCAAACTTTTGAGAATAGTATAAAAACTAGAGAACTTTATTCAGATCGTATCGAATATAACAGGAAGACTGGAAGAATAAATCTTTATGGAACTTCAATTATGAGGGAACCTAATGGTGACGTTTTAACAGCGAAAAATATAATCCTTGAAAAAAAATTTAAAGATGCAATCGCAGAAACTTTGATTGTTGTCTTGAAAGATTCGTCCAAAATAAAGGCCCAAAAAGGGAAAAAGGCCTCCAATATTTATACGTTTGATAACGTTTCTTATTCCCCCTGTAATGAAACGTCTTGCTCACATCCGCTATGGGATTTGGTTGCTGACAAAGCTGTATATGACAAAGATAAGAAAAAATTCATTTATAAAAATGTAAGGCTACGAATAAAAGGTAAAAGCATTTTATTTTCTCCTTACTTTGAACATCCATCCTTTGAGGTAAAGCAAAAAACTGGTTTTTTAACTCCAGTTTTTAGAAGGAATAGCGATATTGGGGTATTGACAGGATTTCCATTGTACATCGCTATTAGTTCAGATAGGTCGCTGAAGTTTACTCCATTTTTAAATTCTAAACGGCGTTTTTTTAGCGTAGTGGAATATAAGCAACTTTTTGAAAAAGCTGACTTTGAATTTTCTTCAAGTTTTCTTTCGAAGGGCAAAAAAAAATCGATAAGTGAAGGACTTAGTGCAGAAAAAAGGAAAGAAAAAGAAGAAATAGAACGTCGGGAAAGGCGCGCTAGATGGCATATAGATGCATTTATAAAATCTCATCAACTAGAAAATAAGCGCATAACCATTAGATTAGACCGAGCAAGCGACATGACATATAAATCAAAATATCCGGTAATACATTCGCATAATAAATCCATTTATACGGAAAAAAAATACAATGATTCGAATATAATTTTAGACTTTTATGATAAAAATTATTTTCTTACGACAGAAGCTCATGTGTATCAAACAGATGAAAAGGAGGTTGCTCCAACGGTTTTGCCTCATATAAACTTCAACACTAGACGTAACGCACTTGGTGGAGAATTATCATTTGATAGTGACACAATGTATTTAACCAGAAATGAAAAGAAAACCGAAATTTGTGCAGAAAAATTTTTCAGATCTTCCAATACATTGAAGTGGCAGAAACTAACCAGCTTTGCGCCTTTTTTGCTCAACTTTAATTCTGCAATAAGAACCGATACATTTGATGTCAGCGAAACAAATGAAGAGACCGATAAAAGCAACAAGGTACAAAAAACGTTTCCTATCTTTGAAAATCAAGTATCTTTATCCGTACCGCTAGAAAGTCAATTTAAACGACAAATGTCGATATGGAATCCAACAATTTCATTCAGTAGCGTTCAAACTTCATCTAAGAGAGTGAATATAAAACAACAGGAAGACTCTATTTTCGATAATTTTAGTGACTTGAATCTGCATTCAATACGTAGATTTGGCAGATACGATTCTGTAGAGCGCGGAGAACGTCTATCTCTCGGAATAGAAAATTCAACTTACAACACCAAACGTCGCTGGCTGAACTTTTACATTGGAAAATCCTTTGCCACATCAAACGGCAATGATGAGCGTTTCCAAAGTCGAGATGTTCTTGTTGGACGAGTTGTCTTTAAACCCAATGAAATTTTTTCATTAAGGACTAGATTTGTTGGTATGCCAATTCTGGAAGACATACATCAATTTGAGTCTGGGGTAACTGGTAAGTATCATAACGTTACGGCCGGAATTGCGTATATGTATGATAAACATATAAACTTTACTCAGGAAAAGGGGCTATCTCAACTGGGATTTAATTGTGGTTATAAATTTAATGAATTCTGGAAAATATCTATGTCTCAAATAGTCAATCTAACATCACATGGAGGAAAACATAATTTAGCCAATTCGCTTTTCGTTAGCTACTCTGATGAATGCTTTAGCTTAGATTTTGGTCTTTTTCGAACTAACTTCAAGAACAAAGACATAAAACCGAAGACGGGCATAATCTTAACCATACATTTCAAAAATCTCGGAAACTTTATTCATTCAGGAAAACGCGATATGTATAACGAAGCAATTGGTACAGTGGAATAGCCTTACAGATTCAAAGTTATACCACCGGATAGTGGCGGTTGTTCCGTTAATTTACTTAATCCTTTTTGGACTTTTTGTAGATTATTCGTATTGAATACAAAAAATAGTTTTCCTTTATCCAATTTTATAAACATGTATTCTGAATCTCGTTTCGGCAAACTATCCTGTAGTCCGCTTAGTGCTGGGTGTCCCAGGTTCTTGCCTATAAACACTGTTGTGAAACTTCCTGGTTCGCTTACTATTTCTTTAGTATCAAATCTTGCCTTTATAATTGTTTGACATTCTGTATAGTCTATTCCATTTTCTACAATTAAGGAAATACTTCGCATCGTAACATTATAATTTTGATATGCCTTTGGATAATGTAAATCAACTTGTTTTATATATTCCCCGATAAATTTGACGTCAATTTTTTTGTTATCCTGCAAATATTTTTTTACAGTTGGTAGGATCGCTTTCGCTACCTCTTCTATTTTTTTATCTGATAGCTTATCAATAACAGAATCTCTCGGTTCTGGTAATTGTTCAAAAACCCACAACTTGCCTATGGCATACGCAAGTACCTCATTTAAAATATTATAAGCAGCATAAGAATTTCGCGATTTGTGCTCGTAAAAATAATTTTTCAGCGATGCCTGAGTATTCGAATTCATTGAAGAGAATAAAGAATAGCAAACCTGTTCTAATATGGAACACATGTCAGCGACGTGATGCCCATAATTAAATTTCAAAACAATATTTGTTCCAAAAGCCTGCGCAAAACTTTTTGTATCTTTTTGCGATGAACATATAAATACATTAAATTTATCACCTTTATTAATCTTGCTGTCATAAAAATTAAAAACTCGAGCGAAATTTAAAACACTTTTGGCAAAAACTTCATTCGAATACTGCTTTAACTCTAATTTTCTGTTATTTAAAATTTCAAGATCGTTATCAAATTGTCTATCATATCTTTCGCCAGCTTTGTCCCATAAAGACATAAAAGTCGGTGTCATAAATTTATGTTGGTATTTTAAATTTTTTATGCTGGAGAGATCTAAAATGAAATCTTCTTTCTCTTGCATATCTACCTCATTTTCGGCAAAAGAACTTTCTATTTCTTTACGTAAATTTTGGTATTCTGCCTCCATTAAATTTTCAAAATAAGTTTGATAAAACAGTGAAATATTACGGTTCACTTGAAAATCTAAATTTGGTATAACGCCGAAGCTGGAAGACGCACCAAGTATTAATAAAAGGGCACAGGGCTTAGCAAACATAATTTTTCAAAACGTGCAATACACCTATATTTAATCTAGCTCAATGTGCAACATTTTTCCATACCTCAGCCAAACATCAAGATAACTCGTATTTTGGCCTGATGTAGCAGGTGCAGATTTTTCTTACACATAATAAATCAGATATTTCTGATCCAATTTAATGAGAGTGATGACCTCATCCATCACACATCCAAGTTCTTGACTTTTTCTGCGTTAGTTTGGATAAATTCGCGACGTGGCTCGACTATGTCTCCCATTAGGAGGGAAAATATCTTATCCGCTTCTTCTGCTTGCGTCAATTTGACTTGCAGCAATGTGCGGGATGCTGGATCAAGTGTTGTTTCCCAGAGCTGATCTGGGTTCATTTCTCCAAGACCTTTATAACGATTTATCGTAAGGCCACGACGCCCGAACTCCAGTATTTTTTCTGCCAACGACAACATTCCATCGATTTCGCATACTTCTTTCCCTCCTCCGAGTTCTAATGTTGCTGTGTCACTGAACATCGCGTATAGCTTTCCCTGAAGGCGATTTATCGATCTAACTTCAGGGAGCTTAAGGAAAGATTGATCGATGGTAATAATTTCATGGGACCCGAATGAATTTATAGCAATTTCTAAAATGCCATTATTTAGATGTGCTCCATAGCTATATTCATCGGTTTTCATATTATCTAGATATTCATTGAGCCTTTGCAAATTTTGCTGCGAATGCTCAATCAGGCAACCACTTAACAGTAATTTTTCGATAATCTTAGTATTATTTACATACGGTGTTAGCGCTTCTATTGAGTGGCTCACATTTATTGCCGTTTCTGCGATATGCTTCAAGTCAAGTCCACTCGCAATTTCCCCGGACGCGAATGTCATACGAGCATCTTTAACCGCTTCATTCAGTATATATGTTTCAAATTCTTTTTCGTTTTTGATATAAACAACAGAATTCCCACGCTTTACCTTATACAAAGGCGGTTGCGCGATATAGAGATAACCCCTGTCGATTATTGGGCGCATATGTCGGAAAAAGAAGGTTAGCAACAGCGTTCGTATATGACTTCCATCAACATCAGCATCAGTCATTATGATGATTTTATGATATCGCGCTTTTTCGATGTCAAAATCATCTTTGCCAATACCAGTGCCAATTGCGGTGATTAAAGTTCCGACTGTTTCGGAGGAAATCATTTTGTCGAAGCGAGCCTTCTCAACGTTCAGGATTTTTCCACGTAGTGCCAATATGGCCTGAGTTTTTCTGTCGCGCCCCATCTTAGCTGAACCGCCTGCTGAGTCTCCCTCGACTATGAACATTTCGCTCAGCGCTGGATCTTTTTCAGAACAATCTGCCAATTTTCCCGGCAGCGAGGCGACGTCTAAGGCACCTTTTCGCCTTGTCAATTCTCTGGCTTTTCGCGCAGCTTCTCGTGCAGCGACCGCCTCAAAAACCTTCTCTAAAATCGGCTTTGCTAATGCGGGATTTTCCTCAAACCAGATTTTCACAGCATCATTTATCACATTTTCTACAACTGGTCTGACCTCAGAAGAAACCAACTTGTCTTTTGTCTGCGATGAGAATTTTGGGTCTGGAACTTTGACTGATAAAACACAAGTCAAACCTTCCCTTATATCATCGCCAGTAATTGCACTTTTCAAGTCCTTCTTTCCTGTTTTTACGGGGTTTTCCGTAAGGTAATTTGTGACTACTCTAGTTAGCGCTGCTTTAAACCCAGACAGGTGAGTTCCGCCATCTTGTTGAGGAATATTGTTTGTAAAACATAGTATATTCTCATGATAACTATCGGTCCATTCCATAGCCATCTGTACTATTATGTCAGAGCCCGAATTAGCGTTATCGGCAGTTATAATTTTGGGATGCAGGACATTCTTTCCAGCATCAATATATTTCACGAAAGCCTCAAGTCCGCCTTCGTAATACAGCTCATTTTTGTATGGAGATTCCGCACGTTCATCTATAACATTTATGCGCACACCTGAATTTAAAAAAGCCAATTCGCGTATTCTACGCTCAACTGTTTGTCTGTTAAATTTTGTGATTTTGAATATGGATGCGTCTGGTTTAAATCGAACCATCGTTCCGGATTCTACCTCTTCATGTTCAGAAACGACGGCCAATGGTGCTTGTGGTACACCATGTTTGAACACCATAAAATATTTCTTATGTTCTTTCCAGATAGTTAATTCCAAAATTTCAGATAAAGCATTAACAACCGAAACTCCGACTCCATGCAAACCGCCGGAAACTTTATAAGAATTTTGGTCAAATTTTCCGCCAGCATGCAACTGCGTCATAATGACTTCAGCGGCCGAAACCCCCATTTCTTTGTGTATATCAACAGGAATACCACGCCCATTATCTATGACTGAGACGTATCCATCTTCCTCTATTGTCACTGTGATATTGTCGCAATATCCAGCCAAAGCCTCATCGATAGCATTGTCAACGACTTCATATACAAGATGATGTAGCCCGGTGCCATCATCTGTGTCCCCGATATACATCCCTGGGCGTTTCCGAACTGCGTCCAATCCTTTTAAAACTTTTATCGAATCAGCTGTATAACTCATAGTATTGACTTTTGTCAGGTATCCACCAATCTATTCTAACAGAATTTCCCACTGCTGTGTTGGTTTTCAGTTTGATCATTAGATGTGCTATGTGTTACCTTAATATTAAGATGTAAAGGGGAGAACATGTTATGTCATATATTTTAAATTATTCAGCGAGATACTTTTGCCTATATTTGTGGTTTGCATTTGTAATGTGCATCATAGTAGGAATACCTTGGAGAATCGTCGCCTCACTGATTGGATGGGATGCGTCTCCTGACGCTCTCTATAACGGTTCATGCGTTAATCAAGAAATTGGGTCCGGGATTCTATTTATTGTAAGCCTTGGCGTCTTTTCAACCGCATGTCAGTGGGGTCTAGATAAAACCATTAATCATGATTACCAATCTTTTAAAATGTCGCACTCCAGTGGAAAAATCAAATTTAGCACAGCTTTGGTGTTTCAACTACAGGTAGTTGCTAGTAGTCTTACAGTAAGATATATTCCAATACTGTTTGGTGTGGAGATATCTGAAATTTTCAAGATATTGCTAGATTTGCTCGTGCTCTTCATAGCTAACTACATTATCGTAATACGATGGATCAAACGAAACACAACCGTCACTCCAAAAGATTTTGGTTCCTCATCATAGTGCGCAACAGAACAGTTAACTGGAGATTGTGGCAATAATCCCAGCTACTATTCTGCGGCTACTCAATGGATAGCTAATCACAATACAAAGGAGAGACTTTCACTAAATCACCAAATATTGGCGTGAATATA
This sequence comes from uncultured Pseudomonadota bacterium, assembly GCA_902773285.1. Classification (GTDB taxonomy): domain Bacteria; phylum Pseudomonadota; class Alphaproteobacteria; order RUG11792; family RUG11792; genus RUG11420. Next base: position 10,722 of record CACYDS010000056.1, read on the forward strand.
TTGTTCAGATTATCGTATAGCTTTTTTTGTTTCTTAAAATAGGTTGTCCGGTCATTTTGTTTGAGCTGTTCTTCGTTCTTTGTTAACTCATCCTCCTCTTTTCGGCTGATAGGGATTAAGGTACGGTCTATTTCTTTACCTTCTGTCATATGCTTAAGCTTGGTTGTTTTTTTATATTCGTACTCAAGGCAGTAGTCCCAGCCATAATACCCAGCTATGTAATAAACGCCCTCGTATAAATAAAATTTGGGCTGCAAATCTGTGCTATATATCATCTCATCCATCATACCATTGCGGTTTTCGCGTCGAACATAGGAGACAGTATCGCAGAAACCCGGCGAGATAGGATGCCATAATAACGCGGCTTCTCTAGTTTTTCCCTCTATTGTGCCGGGAAACTTAAGAATCCCATCAGATCCAATGGAAAAGAGGTTGAGTCCTACCATAAATTGACTTAAATCTAAAGCCTTCTCATAGAGGTCTATCTCACGAATCGCATCATCTATAGCATTCTTCATTCCGGCTATCTTGTCCACAAGATTATTTTTCTTAAAATATTTTTCATAATGATCTTTTATTGGCTGCCCAATGTATTCTTTAATCTCCTTCCATCTTTTAGTAAAAGTGAACCCTTTCTGCTGATGGGCTGGATGGGCTTCTTTGTAGCACTCGAATTGACGAGCTACATAGTTATACAGCACAACTGCATTCCAGTTCTCCTGAGTATAGTCCTCAGGACGATCCTCATATTCTAGCCCATCAAACGTTATTAACTCTCCATCTTTTTTATCCTTGAATTCATTCATATTCGTAACACAATCAGCAATTGCTTTTCCAATGACTTGTTTTATCGACTCAGCATAGTCTTCATCTATAAACCAAGGTTTGTCCTTTGTCTCATTTTCTTTTGCTTTCCATTTGGCATCTTCAACTTTCCATTTGGCATCTTCAA
>CACYDS010000057.1 GCA_902773285.1 uncultured Pseudomonadota bacterium
ACAAATAAACAACCTTGACAACTTTTTATTGTGACATCCGTCAGCGGTCTTTAAAAAACAACTGATTAATCTGAACATTTCTGAGGTCCTGTGTCAGCCATCAGATAATTCAGACTAATCAGTTGATAGAAGGCCTGCGTATGCCTCACTAAAACCTATTTTACATTTTCCACGTTTTCCACGCACACGCGTTACATAAATGCCCACGAATGATCACGAATTAACCAATAAAGATTTTTTCATGACCATTCAACGTGAAACGCAACAAACACACTTGTGTGTATTCCCGGTTTTTACAAAAGTGTTTTTTAGAGCATATAATCAATAATTTAAGAATCTTGTATTAAAGTCATGAATTTATTTCCTTTGTCGTCTGCTTGAACAACGCTTGAAACAACTCTTCTAGTCATTTCTTTTGCTTTTTTCTTAAACTCGATTATTTTGCGAACTTCGTTGGCAATACGTTCTTGTTCTTTCTTATCACGGGGAATGGGAAGCAACAATTCATGTATTCTCTCCCCTAATGTGTCGATGATGTCTTGAGTAAATCGCTTGGCGTATATTTGACTTTTCACAATTGGACAAGACAACAGAGCCAATAATAAAAGAGGATTGAGTTCATCAGGTTTTTTTATTCTAATCTTGTAGAGGTGACTCTGAAATACAATTTCTCTATCATCATCGGTGATGATGGCGCAGGTCCCTACTAAATATGTTCCATCCCTTACCATCAAAATATCATTTGCCTTTATGTCTTGTTTCATCTTATAACTATTGTAGATTTCACGACTCAGACCCTGTTTGGGATCAAGTTTTATCTCCCAGTTTGCAATGTCACTTGTGCGAACAAAAGGTATTGGTCCAGTACCATAATTTTCCTTTGACACTTCATGCCCTGTAGTTATGGATAATATTCCTTGATCTTCCAACGTTTTGATAGATATCACTTTATGAGTTTTTGATAAAGCATCAAGACTTTTTCTTATCTCTGGATTATAATACTTTGGGACATATATGTTATTGACTATTTCGCCCTCAGTGATGACAAAACCTAGGTGATCGTAATCAAGTTGGCCGTTCTCAATAAATTGATTATATTTTTCTTGAATTTTTGGAACATCATCACGTGAGGTCTCATTGCCTCTCGAATCATGACCACAATATTTTGCTATACCCATAAAGATTTTATCCTTTGGGGTATTTTTTCCCTTTTCAAGGTAAACTACACAAGTTTTGGCATGGGTATAAGGCTGGAATAATTCTTCTGGCATTGATATAATAGCAGAAATCTTTGCTCGCTCCTTGATGAACTGTACAATGTGTTTATGAGAAGGATTACAAAAAATACTTTCAGGCGAAATGAAGCACATTCTACCATTACTATGAAGAAGATTTAGACATTTCTCTATGAACAGTATTTGTGGGGGTTGAGCATCTAAAAGTTTGTCTGTTTTTACGAACATTCCATCCTTGCCTTTTTTCCATTTATGACCGAGATCATAGAGTGACAATATTCCGTCTTCATTTATTCTTAATTTCTTACCAAATGGCGGATTAGTGAGTACAACATCAAATGTTTTCTCTCTGATATGTTCCTGTGCTAAAGCACTCCAAGACTCTGTATTAACAAGAGAATTTTCACAAAAGATGCCTCCTCTACCGTCATCCATTAAAGCCATGTATGCCTTTGCCACTTTTCCAAGGAAACTATCTTTATCGATACCTCTGATGTTATTAATGGCAATTTTTTGTTCTTCAGCAAATAGTTCATGTTTTGGCCACTCATCACCGTATTGACGGTTAAGAGATCTCCATTCGGCTTTAAGTCCTTCTATTAAGAATCCTCCAGTTCCGCAGGCGGGATCTATCATTTTATCTTTGTACGTGATACGAGCAATATTGACCATGAGTTTTACAACATTTCTAGGTGTAAAGAATTGTCCCTGAGAACCTTTTGTTGTATAATCAATGAAAGATTCAAAAGCATCGCCAATGGCATCCCTTTGACTATCTTTAATACAAAAAGGCTGCAACTGTGCAACGGCATAGGCAATACTACCGTCATCAAGTGAAATGACATCCTCTTTATGAAAAACATCTTTATACTGTTCCTTAACTTTATCAAAAAGTTCTTGAATGCGGGATGCTACTTGAGTTTTATCTTCATTGATACCAGCGCGGAAGTGAACAATCTCGTTCTTTTTAGTAAAACGTTCGTCATAGATTTTACAGAACAGAAGGTTTATGAACTGCTGGGCAAATATTTCAGGTAGCGTTGCTCCAACATTATTCGCTGCAAAATAATTGTGAATATCCTTAAAAATGGACTTTAAGTTATGGGGTGTCTTCAAATCTTTCCGACGGTATTTGCCAATGTCCTCGACCCTTTCACCATATTCAGGAATATTTGGTATTTCCTCAAAGGTTATACCATTATTGACAACTTTCTTTAAAAGACATAATTTTTGTTCTCCATTGTACCAGACACCTAACCTTGCTTTGGAGAGTTGCATGTAAATCTCCAACTGGCTACGTCCATCCTTGCGATTTGGTTTTTTACACTCAACTATCAGATAGAGTTTGTCGTCTGTGTGATTGTTGTCGTCAAAAACCGCAATATCTATCGGGTATTCTTTTTTATTGTCAGAAGGCCTCGCCTTAACTCTGAACTGAGGTCTTGTATGAATATTTTCTTTGGGATATTTGTAGTCCTCAACTAAAATCCTTGAAAAAACTTGTACGGCTTTTATTTCTTCAGGGTAAGCTTTTACTTGTAACCCTGAGATATAATCAATAATATATCCTTCTTTTATTTCTTCCATCTGATAAAGCCACAATATATTTTGGTTGTGGCTCTCGGCAACCAGGGGTGTGATAATTAGAGGTTAATGCCTATTAAATACAAAACGTGGAGCCAAGTCTGTTGCTCAGTTCCACACCTTGAGGCTCCGGAAAGTGCCCACTCTGTCAGAACGAGCAACGACGAAGCCCCAC
>CACYDS010000058.1 GCA_902773285.1 uncultured Pseudomonadota bacterium
AGTCTACACCAATACAAAGAGCCAGATGTTATCGTTATAGTTGTATAACTTTTTATTTGTTCTCATGATAAGGGAAAAATGCCTCCACTGCAACTTAAAATTGATTTTTTATCACCAAAATTGATAACACGAACGAACCAGATGCATTTACACCAACTCCCAATCACCCACCCGCCGAACAATCATGTCTTAAGCTTATATGCCAATTTATTCAAAATATCGCCACCAATTTTGACTGTAAAGAAATGAAAATTTGCTTTTGGTATAAAATTACAATATTCTAAATCTGTGTGTAGGCGGGAAGTAGCGCAGTCTGGTTAGCGCACTTGCTTAGGGAGCAAGGGGTCGGAGGTTCGAATCCTCTCTTCCCGACCAAACTTAATCAAAATAGAGACCTTTTGTAGCACGCATTTTATGTTCGCTTAACACAAAAGAGTGACCGCAATTCTCCCTAGTCAAATTTCAATGTGCCAAAATGTCGCTCTATTAATCTCCTATTATTAACATCAAAAGTTTTCGAACTCTTTCTGCTCTTTTAAAAAACCACCGGAACGTATGGTTTGTACGTCTCGACAAAGTCCTGTTCGATCATCCAAATCAAAAACTACTCCGCAAACCGTTGCCTCTTTTGCGGACGGGACCATTCTAGCTGCGGAATCGATTTTTGATATAAAGCGTTTTATAGGCGCTTCCTCATTCATCCCTATGCAGGAATCGTAATCGCCACACATTCCTGCATCCGTGAGATATCCTGTGCCTTTGTTTAGAATTTGTGCGTCAGCTGTCGGAATATGTGTATGCGTGCCGGCAAATGCAGAAATGCGTCCATCCAAGTATCTTGATAGGGCTACTTTCTCAGCTGTTGCCTCAGCGTGAAAGTCTATAAAAATGTAGTCCATATTCACGCCTAGCTGAAATTTTGAAAGCAATTCATCTATAGCAAAAAAGGGATGCTCGTCATCGTCTAAAAATAATTTTCCTATTAGATTCACGACTAGTACCTTCTTCTGAGAAAATGGCAATTCCAATATTGTATATCCGTGCCCGGGAGTGCCTTTGATGTAGTTCAGTGGGCGCACTAAATTTTTGTTGCGATCAAACAGCTGTAAATCATCTTTCTTGTCAAAAGTGTGATTTCCCATGGTTATAACGTCAACTCCATTTGAGAAAAACAAATCACAAATGGACTGAGTTATCCCAAATCCGTGAGCTGAATTTTCTCCATTCACAACGACACAATCAAATCCACATTTAGAACGATGTTCTGTCAAATACTTTACTAGCGCGTTTCTGCCAGCTTTTCCGACCACATCTCCAAAAAAAGCTAATTTCATTGAGTCACTCTGTTTATGTTATCAAGTTGTTTTTGTATGTGAGCCATCCTCTTCAGATTTTTAAAATTCTTCGTAAATGCGTCATCCATTTTTTTCTCCGAGACAGACTCTTTCAGCTCTTTTTCATCAGGCAATTGAGCGCGTTGTATATCTTCTTTCAGATACATTATTATATTAAGATTATTTGGATCGTCTATAGACTGAGAGATAACTGGCTTTCCGCTCTCCTTTGATTTCAGTATCATTTCCATGTAATATGGATGTGGTCGCGACATAGCTTCTTCCTCCAACTTTATGTCGTTCACCAAACAGTATCTTTTTAGATTTCCTGCTGTTTCGATGTGCGATATCGCATCTAGCATCACTTCAATTTTTTCAACATCTTTTTTGGTGAATAAGTTACTTCTATAAGCTACCGTTGCTCTTAAAATCTTATACGTAGCTTCTGAACTTGCCGCCTTACCAGCTTCAGCGACATCTATCAAACAGACGACTTTGTGCCCACTTTTTGTGTTGATTATATCGCTGATGGCTCCTGTTTTCATGGATTGTAATTTGGCAACAACCTCAGGCTCTAGGGATGTTGCTTTATACCATTTAGGCGCACCTCGTTTTCCGACTTTGATCACTTGTGAAAAATTTTCTGCCAGTGTCTGAAAATCAAATCCTTTAAGCGCTAATGTGCGTATTTTTTCTAAGCTAGAGCGGTTGTATCTAAATATCTCGGATATCAAATATCTTTTGGACGCCATTAGCGCCTGCCGTTCTTTTTTGGCGGTTTCAACTTCATCTGGCGTTACGCGATCATTGTCTGCAAGATATTGAGCTATTATCTGAAATACCAATCTGGATTTGATATTTCGCCTAAATGTCTTGACACTGATTCCATACGACAAAACCCGTTTCTCAAGCTCAGACACGGATATGTTGTTCATGGAAGCTAATCTCAAAACCTCTTTTTCAACATCCTTGTCCGTAACGCGTATGCCAAACAACCTTGCGCATTGCGTTCTTAATTTATCATCCTCAAGCGATTCAATTACAGCCGGAGCCATCATTTTGGCGATATCTTTGTCGTATTCCCTTCCAGAAAGAAAAAATATAAGTTTAGTAGCATTCATAACATCAATATTCGTGATCGGATCTCCGTTTACTGTTTCAAGAGTAAAAGCTTCAGACGTTCCAATTCCGCTTCTACCGGAGCCCAGTTTACGGTTATTTTTGTCACTTAATTTTAGAAAAGAAATGGCATCTCGACTTTTGTCGGCTAAAGATTTTGGAGCTTTTTGGGCTTTATAAACGAAAGATTCATCCAGAGTATTTCCAACCGTATTAGGCTTCATTCGCGTTTGCGCATCTGCATAGATTGTGCACAAAAATAAGAAAAATAAGCATTTAAATTTCATATTTACTTTATGGAATAGACAACACCATCTAGTTTGGATTGTAACATACTAGCATGAATTATGTCCATACACTAATGAGTAGCTTTCTAATATCAGCTGCATAATTTCTGACATGTGATCGATTTTATTGAGATTTATTGTTATCCAATGGCTTTTATTCATGTGATAGGCTGGAAAAAATTTTATTTTATCAACAGTTTTTGCAATGTTCTCAGGTTTTACCTTCAAGTTGAGTATCTCAATATAGCTCTCATCGTTAACCCCAAGTCTTTGTGCGGGAATTTTCATAAAAATCGCATACCATTTTCGAGAAACTTTATGTCGCAAAACAGCTGCCGCGGGAGGCCTATTCCATAAAAATTCCAATTGATCTCCAAATCTTTCGAAAGCAAACTTTATCACATCTGCTGCTATTTGGGTTTTAAACACGTGCGAAACAAAACATTTATCTCGAATGTTTGTCAAAATTTGTTCATATTCAATTCTTACTTTGCCTACAAATTTTCCATTAGCGCTATGTACATTATGCAGGCGGTATTCCATCTTAGATTGCGTATCAGTGATACTTGTAAATACGCGATCCCCACTAACCAAAACGCACAAGACAAACATGCCGTCTAAAATCGGTTGCTGATAGATGTACCCTTGCTCTTTACGAAAGAAACCAAAAGACACCAACTTTTGCGTATCTGCCTTTTTATCTTTAAAAAATTCTGTTTCTTTATACATTAACATCACAGAATTTCAGCTAAGTTTCTGCGACGTTCCATATGCACGCATAACCTTGCGATAGTAAAGATTACTATACTGCTCTTTGCTATTATGATATTTCTTTATAGCTCGCTCCCAGCTTCCATACTTATCATACAAACTTCTTAGCAACATAGCAGCATAGGCTACATTGCTCTTTGGAGAAAGCATATCTTCAACTGAAGCAAAATTCTTTTTATGTGTACCATAGTGCAGCTGTAGACAACCCACGCTTATATTTTTTTCTCCGGATTTTGCAGCGCGCTTGATAAACGAAATGGCCTCAGCTTTGGTCTTAAATTTATGCGACTTCTTTCTGGCATTCACCGCATATACGTTGTGCTGAGACTCAACCGCCGCAATAGAGTTCAAAATCCCTTTTGGGATTCCCTTAGCTTTTTCTTCCGAAGCTATAAGCTTTTGAATATCTGATCTAACTAATTTTTCATCTTTCTGGGAATCCTCGACATTTACGCGCGAATCATTCTTGTCGACATTATCATTATGCACAGAAGAACAGCCTGCACATAAAAAGGCTAAAACGATAACCCCCTGTGACAATTGTTTTCTGGCGCTCAATGTCATATCCTTCGATAAATCCATAACGCCAGTTTAGCAAAGACTTCGCGTAATCGTCAATGAGGCGCTATGCTAGTGTATAGGCTCATAACATATACGGCAAAAATTGGCCTGTAGGCAAATGGCGCAACCTAGAGCTAGCAAATGAGAGATAAAGTCTCCTTTCTTAAATTAAGAACATACAGTTTAATTCTGGAAACTCATTTTGTCTCACCTCTGTTTGAACTTGGACGTGCCATAACTTCAGCGCATATGGTAGGCGTATTTTATTTATCTTAAAGTCACTCCGCTTGAAGGAATTTTAGTGATATAATGGCTCGTAGAGCTGGTTTTTAAATTTCTACAATGAAGAGAAACACAAAAAATATACTTTCATGGGTATTTTTGATGGGGATATTGTTTCTGGTGGCCAGCCCATTTGATACGAAAATTCTTGGCGGAGCTCCAAAGGAACTAACTTACTCGAAATTTATGAAAGCCGTTTCCAGTGGCGATGTCAAAGAAGTTTATATACGCAACACTTCTTCAAAAATTACAGGCGTGCTTGCTGACGGTAAGATTTTTTCTACAATTGCTCCAGATGATGCAAAGATGGTTGAAAAGTTGCTAGATAGCGGTGTTGAAATAAAAGTAGATGCAGGAGACTCTGGCTGGGGATATTTGCTATCAGCGCTAATTCAGTGGTTCCCATTTTTATTGTTAATTGGGCTTATGATATACTCAGCACGGCAAATGCAAGGCGGAGGAAAAGGAGGGTTAGGAGGGGGCGCTTTTGGCATTGGTAAATCTAGAGCAAAAATGTTTCAACCTAAAAAGGTTAAGGTGACTTTTGCCGATGTCGCCGGCATTGATGAAGCTAAACAAGAACTGGAAGAAATCGTTGATTTTTTAAAAGCGCCAAAGAAATATCAAAGACTGGGAGGGAAGATACCTAGAGGTATGCTTCTTGTAGGAGATCCAGGCAACGGAAAAACCTTGCTAGCAAAAGCTATAGCCGGTGAAGCTGGGGTTCCGTTTTTTAGTATTTCTGGTTCAGATTTCGTGGAGGTGTTTGTTGGTGTTGGCGCAAGTCGTGTCAGAGATATATTTGAAACGGCCAAGAAGAACTCGCCATGCATCATTTTTATTGATGAAATAGATGCAGTAGGGCGTCGACGTGATAGCGGTCGAGGCGGAAACGATGAGCGCGAGCAAACACTTAACCAGCTATTGGTTGAGATGGATGGTTTCGATGAAAATCAAGGCGTAATAGTGCTCGCCGCGACGAACCGTGCCGATATATTAGACCCGGCGCTTTTACGTCCTGGGCGATTTGATAGACGCATCACTGTCCAATATCCAGATATGAATGGGCGAGAAAAGATTTTAACAGTGCACACAAAGGATGTGCCACTTTCTTCTGATGTTAATTTGAAGACAATAGCACGCGGCACTCCGGGATTTTCAGGAGCTGAGCTGGCAAATTTGGTAAATGAAGCAGCGCTTCTTGCCGCCCGTAACGACAAATTATCAGTTGCTATGAAAGATTTTGAATTGGCTAAGGACAAAGTCATAATGGGAGCGGAGAGAAAATCGATGAGCATGACAGATGAGGAAAAAAGGAATACAGCGTACCATGAATCTGGACATGCCCTTATTGCTCTGTTAGTTCCGCAAAGTGATCCAATCCACAAGGTTACAATAATTCCACGAGGCGGAGCTTTGGGAATGGTTGTTCGGCTGCCTGAGAAAGATAAAGTGTCGGTCACAAAGACTGAATTGCTATCAAATATACGCGTATCGCTAGGGGGACGAGCAGCTGAAGAAATATTTTTTGGAAAAGAGAATATAACTACTGGCGCCTCTTCTGATTTAAAACAAGCGACAGCTGTTGCCAAAAAGATGGTCATCAAGTGGGGAATGAGTGAAAAGATAGGGCTTCGGACATTCTACGACTCTGATGGGTATTACATGGATGCAAGCGATCAGATATCGCAGGATACATCGAAAATTATCGATTCCGAAGTGAATGCCCTCATAGAGAAGGCGTACGCGGAAGTAAAGGAATTAATTCTCAAAAACAAGGAAAAGTTGGAAAGAATAGCTCTTAACCTGCTTGAACGCGAGACGCTGACCGGAGATGAGGTAAAATTGATTTTTGAAGGACACGAGCTTAAAAAGGAAATGCCTATAGAAGATTCTTTGGATGATTTTAAGATGGGCGGATTACCAACAAGCGAAGAGGAATAATGCAAAATATTTTTGGAACCGATGGAGTCAGAGGAAAAGCTAATGAGGGCTATATAACGCCTAAAAATGCAATGAAGTTAGCGGTCTCAGCTGTAAATTATTACTCCTCAATAAACCACACAAGTGTGAATAATAAATTCACCGTAGTTATTGGGAAAGATACGCGACTTTCGGGCTATATGCTTGAACCGGCTTTAACATCTGGATTTATAGCAGCTGGGGCCGATGTGGTTTTGTTGGGACCAATCCCAACGCCGGCTGTAGCTTTTATGACAAGATCTTTGAGAGCAGATCTAGGTGTTGTGATTTCGGCATCTCATAATCCGTATTATGACAATGGAATAAAATTTTTTAATTCCAATGGCTTTAAAATCACCGAAGAAGAAGAGATAAAGATAAGCGAAATATTTCACAATAATCCGAAGTTAATTTCAACTGAATTTATGGGAAAGGCCCGTAGATTGGACGATGCCCAGGGAAGATATGTTGAATTTGTGAAAAGTTCATTTCCCAAAAATCTCAGCTTAGCTGGATTGAAAATCGCTCTGGATACAGCAAATGGAGCAGCCTATAAAATAGCGCCTCAGATTTTATGGGAACTTGGGGCAGAGATAATCCATATAGGTAATGAGCCTGATGGGCTAAATATCAACCAAGAATGCGGAGCAACGCATACTGCATTGTTGCAAAAAACAGTAATCGAGCATAAAGCGGATATTGGTATAGCCCTGGATGGTGATGCAGATCGTCTCATCATTGTTGATGAGCAAGGCGAAGTTGTTGATGGTGATTATCTTATTGCGAGCATCGCAACTTCTTGGAAAATATCAGACAAACTTAAAAGTAAAACAGTTGTAGCAACAACTATGTCGAATATGGGAATGGAAAAATATCTAGATTCTATTGGGCTAAATCTTATGCGCACTGATGTCGGCGATAAGTTTGTGATTAAGAAAATGATAGAGATTAACGCCAATATTGGCGGCGAGAAATCCGGACATATAATCCCGATCGATTACTCATCAACAGGAGACGGATGCATTTCGGCACTACAAGTTCTAGTTTTTTTGCAAAAAGAGAAAAATAAATCTAGCGAGATCAGAAATTTGTATAAACCATACCCTCAAATTATGATGAATGTACCCAAAATTCTTGATTTAAACTTACCTCAGATATCAGATTGTATCAACGCGATAAACAATATGCTATGTGATAGCGGCAGAATTGTTGTCAGAAAATCAGGCACCGAACCAGTTACGAGAGTGATGATAGAGGCCCAATCAGAAACAAAAGCCAGAGAAGCAGAGCAGTATTTTAAAAATGTTATGGAGAATGTTTTATGAAGATTATAAGAACAGGGATAGTCGCAATAGCAGGCATTATGATTGTCGGATGTAGTTTTTTTGTTGAATTGCAGCATCCCGTCAATGAAAATATTCATGCATACAGAGAAAAAGGAGATAAATCATTGCATGTTTATCTGCTTAATCTAGACAAATCCACAGATAGGTTAGCGAATGTAAAACCTTTAATTGAGGGGCTGGGCTATGCCTATACTCGCGTTCCCGCAGTTTATGGCAAGGAGCTCTCGCAGGAATACCGAAAGAGCGTCACAAATCCAGCAAAATATAGATTACTCATGCACAATAATATAGGCACTGGGACAATCGGCTGCTATTTAAGTCATATCAATATCTGGAAAGAATTTCTGCAGTCACAGCACTCATACGCTTTAATTTTCGAGGATGATGTCGAATTCGAGCCCAAGAAGCTTAAGAAATTAGTGGATTTGTTGCTCGCCTCAAATGATGATTGGGATTTAGTAAACATAGATGTTAATCGCCACGGTTTTGCAAAGCCGGTAAAACAATTGTCTCAACTTTTTAGATTGGTACAATTTAGAGTACGTGTTGGTAACACAAGTTGTTACCTTATCAATAGGCAGGCGGCAATAGCATTACTACAGAAATCTTTACCAATTTCGATGCCAGTAGATCACTACATGATGCGTTCTTGGGAATTTGGTATTAGAATACGCGGAGTAACTCCGCAAATAGTTCATCAATCTTTTGGAGATTCAGAAATAAAGAACCAAGAGAAACAGGCGCCACAAATCGCATTTTGGTACAAGGTAACTTCTCTTCTGTACCAAATTACAGCGGATGTTATGACTATGTTTGGATCGAAATAACTAGCTTACAACACCTTCAGAGGAAATTTATTCCGATACAGCATTTAAAATGCTCTCAGATGGTGCTATCCTACGGGATAGGTATTATGTTTTGTTGGCTAAAAAAATGCTGCAAGAAGAAGAGTTGAAGAAAGTATGCAAACTTGCACAAATAAAAATCGACGACAACGAAAAAAAAGACTTTTTAGGAAAACTAAATCAAGTGTTTAACTGGATTGAACAACTTTCGAAAATTGATGTTAGTCAAGTCGACATAAATGACTTAAGTGATATGAAAACAACCTCTGAGCGCACGGACGAGCCACATATGGATAATACTCGAGAAGAATTGCTGAGCAATACGAAGTTTAAAAAATTCGACATGTTCTGCGTTCCTAAGGTAGTTGAATAAAGGAAAGGACAAACCATGATTGTATACTTAAAGGGTGGAGAAGAACTAGAAATAGCAAATGGTTCTTCAGCTTATGATGTAGCTTGCAAGATCGGCATACAGAAAAAGGTAGTAGCGACAAAAATAAATGGCACAACCACCGATCTCACAACAACATTGACCGATAAGGATACCGTCACATTATTGACATATCAAGATGCAGAAGGCCTTGAAGTGCTTCGTCACTCAACTGCTCATGTTATGGCAAAAGCAATTTTGGATTGCATTGATAAAGATGCGAAATTAGCTATCGGTCCCGCGATAGAAAACGGCTTCTATTACGATATGATGTTGGGCAGAACGCTCACAACCGAAGACCTTCCAAAAATAGAATCTAAAATGAAAGAGATAATAAAGCAAGATTTGTCATTTGAAAAATCCTCCATGCGCAAATCAGAGGCTCAGGAATACTTCAAATCTCGTGGTCAAAAATACAAAGTTGAGCTCATTGCAGGAATTGATGCTGAAACCGTAAGCATATATAAATTAGGCGACTTTATTGATTTATGTCGTGGCCCTCACGTTCCCTCAACAAAGTATATTCCTATTGAGGCAATAAAACTGACTTCTGTAGCTGGCGCCTACTGGCGCGGGAACAGCAAAAATGATATGCTGCAACGCATCTATGGCACCGTATTCCCAAGCAAAAAGGAGACTGATGCATATTTTAAAATGCTGGAAGAGGCACAGGCGCGAGACCATCGAAAACTAGGGGTAGAACTTGAAATATTTCATCTCGATGAAGTGGCTCCGGGAAACGTATTTTGGCTTAAGAATGGCACAATCATCTTCAATTTAATCAAGGACTACATCACCAAAGTTATTCGGAAGCATAACTACTTTGTTGTGCAGACCCCGCAGCTTATGAACAAATCGCTTTGGGAGACATCGGGACATTGGGCCAAGTTCAAGGAAAACATGTTTATTGTGAGCGATGACGAAACGACGATGGCGATAAAGCCAATGAATTGCCCTGGTCACATAATTTGTTATCAGACAGGTGCGATTAAAAGTTATCGAGATATGCCGATCCGAATGGCTGAATTTGGGCTTTGTCATCGCAACGAAAGCTCAGGCTCATTGCATGGGGTAATGCGTTTACGAGCGTTCATGCAAGATGATGCGCATGTTTTCTGTACACCTGAACAGATAGTGTCAGAAACAATAGACATTTGCTCCATATTGAAAGAAATATACGGCACATTTGGCTTTACGGACATAAAAGTAAAATTTTCAGACCGTCCAGAAAAACGCGTTGGATCGGATGAGGTTTGGGATTTGGCCGAAAAATCGCTCACAGATGCTGCTGATGCGGCGGGGCTTAGCTATACCTTAAACAAAGGTGAAGGAGCATTCTATGGCCCAAAATTGGAGTTTGTTTTAAAAGACTGCCTTGGCAGAGATTGGCAATGTGGAACATTACAAGTTGATTTCAACTTGCCTCAGCGCTTTGGAATACACTACATAGATCGTGATGGCAACAAACAAATTCCAGTCATGATACATCGAGCTATTGTGGGGTCAATTGAGCGCTTTATTGGAATACTGATTGAACACTATGCCGGTAAGTTCCCATTCTGGCTAGCGCCAACGCAAATAGTTGTGGCGAGCGTGACAGACGAAAGCATCGAGTATGCGCAGCAAGTCCATAGTATGTTGACTAATGCTGGCTTTCGAGCGATTCTCGATACAGAGAACGAAAAAATAAATTATAAAATTCGGGCACATTCAGTAAAAAAGATACCGGTAATTGTGATAATTGGCAACAAAGAGGCAAGTAATGGCACCTTAAGCATAAGACGTCTGGGCTCTAATGACACCACAACCACCACACTATCTGAAATGTTGCCTTATTTTGAACAACTAGAATGCCAATCACAGAAGCAGTAAAAATTTCAATAAACATCGGGGCAGTACTAAAGTTTTCAACTCTAGACTACCCCGGCAAATTGTCAGCCGTCATATTTTGTCAGGGCTGTCCGAATAATTGCGTATACTGCCATAATCCCGATTTCATTCCAATCAAAGCAACGTCATCCATCAACTTCAGTGACGTTATGGATTTCCTGCAAACTCGCCAAGGATTATTGGAAGCGGTAGTATTTAGCGGTGGCGACCCTCTTATTCAGGAGGACTTATATAAAGCTATGTTTCAAATAAAATCATTGGGATTTCTGATAGGATTACATACGTCTGGCGTAAATCCAAAACACCTAAGCGAAGTAATCGATATAACTGATTGGATAGGGTTCGATATAAAAACCAATTTTGAAAGGTATGAAACTATAACGCGAAACAAGATATCTGCAAAATTAGCGAAAGAAAGCCTGGATATTCTCTTAAAGTCAAAAGTTGCATACGAAATACGAACTACTGTGGATTCCAGATACATAACTTTTGAGGACCTGAAGGGCATAGCAAAGTTGCTTAATGAGGCCGGAGTGCAGAAATGGATTTTGCAAGAGTGTATCTTGAGAAGTAAATCAGCCGAACAAAAATTATTGCTTCCAAATACAGATGAAATAGAACAACTTAAACAATACCTAGAAGTGGAAGTAAGATGTCAATGATATTGTCGTTATTCATTAGAAATAAAGAATTTTATTTAAGCAGTAATGGTTTTGAACAATTCTGTAAAATCGACGCCCCACGCGGACTGGCAGATAAAGTGCCAGACGTCTTCAAAACATTTATAGGACAAATAAATTTCAGCGAAATAGATACCATCCTATACTCATCTGGTCCCGCATCATTTACAACGGCTAGGATAATGAATTCAATGCTCAAGGGCATAAAAGTAGCGCGCCCAGATATGAGATTTGTTGGAATATCGCATTTTGTGACATATCTGTCAATAGTTATGAAACAGCATGAGCAAGGAACAATTGCGATTCCAACAATGCGTGGAGACTATTTTATGTGTAGATTTGTCGGCTCTCAATTAGAGAAGATGTACATAAGTAATGAAGTGCTTAACGATAATGTTATCAGTAGTAATAGCCCAATATTAACAAATATAAATCTAGCAACACAACAGTATTGCGTAAGTAATATAGATATATTAAAAAGAAATACAAGTTTTATTACATACGATTTAGAAATAGAGTATGGCATCACTCCAGAATACTCGCATTAGAAAATTAACTAAGGCCGATTTCATAATTTTGAAAATGTTTCACGTGAAACATTTTCAAAATTATGAAATTTCAGATCGGTCCCTCATGGCGTACCTAAGTCAATCGCAATACCAAACCTATGGAATGTTTCACGTGAAACATTTGATTGGCTATGTCATCTTTTTATCCTGCGGTTATGATGCAGATATAGTTTATATAGGTACCGCGCCAGCTTATCGGAGACAAGGAGTAGCATCCACTCTAATCAATAATTTTATAGAAAAATATAATATTTCCCAGATATTTTTAGAGGTCAGTATTAAAAATGCCCAAGCTATACACCTATACAAATCTTTAGGTTTTGAGGTACTATCAATCCGCAAAAAGTATCTTCACAATATAGATTCGTACGTAATGATCAAAAAAAATTAAAATGCTTCATGCGAAACATTAAAAAAATAGTAGGAAACACAAAAATATGCACATTTCTCATACATACATGTTATACTGACAATAGGTTGAAATTTTGTGAATGTTTCACGCAAAACATTTTTGCAATATGAATCAATATGAACTGATACAGCGGTATATCGAGCATTTAATCAAGTGGAATAAATACATCAATCTAGTGCAAAATGACACTTTGAAGGATGTGTATGAGCGTCACATAGCGGACTGTATGCAAATAAATAAATTTTTGACAAAAGAAGACTATATCATAGATGTAGGTTCGGGGGCGGGGCTTCCGGGAGTAATTTTATCGATATCGGGACACGGCAATATAATTTTATGTGAAAAAAATTACAAAAAATGTATTTTTTTACACGATCTAAAATCCAAATTAAAATTAGATTACACCGTTTTTAACGGCGACATATTTGAATATCAGGTTCCTGAACCAAAATTGAAGAACGCAGTATTGGTATCAAGGGCATTCGGCTCATTAGAAAAACTCCTTAGTGTCATGGAACACTTAAGTGTTTCACGTGGAATATTTCACAAAGGCAAGACATATAAAAATGAGATTGAGGAAACAAGCCGGCTGTATCAATTTGGATGCGAGGTTGCCCCAAGTGAAGTTGTGTCAGATAGTGTTATTTTAAATATAACAGAAGTAAGGAGAAAGTAATGGCGCGAATAATTTCAATAGCGAATCAAAAAGGCGGGGTTGGCAAAACAACAACTGCAGTAAATTTAGCAACAGCGCTAGCTGCTGTAAGAAAGAGGGTATTGCTTATAGATTTTGATCCGCAAGGTAATGCAACAACGGGAATTGGCATATATAGTAAAAAATTGAATACTAGTTACGATCTATTAACAAAAGCAAAAACTTTATCTGAAGTAATATTAAATACTAATATACCAGGATTATCTTTAATACCGGCAAGTATAGATCTTGTCGGGGCAGAAATAGAATTGGTTCAAGTAAACGGAAGAGAAAGAATACTAAAAGAAGCATTGGCGCCGTACGACCAAATGTTTGATTACATCATTATCGATTCCCCTCCTTCGATGGGAATTTTAAGCCTGAACGCTCTCGTAGCTGCGAGTGGAGTTCTGGTGCCGTTACAATGCGAGTATTATGCCTTAGAGGGGCTCAGCTATTTATTAGGATCAATCAGCAGAATAAGAGCGACTTACAACAATAGTTTGTCATTATTCGGAATCGTGCTAACTATGTATGATAGGCGCAATAGCTTAAGTGTATCTGTTGAAAATGATGTAAGGAAACACCTTGGGGATAAAGTATTCAAGACCGTAATACCGAGAAATATTAAAATTTCTGAGGCCCCCTCATATGGGCGTCCAGTTCTTATTTATGATGTGAAGTGTGTGGGCTCATATGCTTATATGGAGTTAGCGAAGGAGTTTTTAGCAAAGGAGAAGAAGGATGGAAGATAAATTAGGACGAGGATTATCGGCATTGTTAGGAGAAAATATCGCGAGCAATCAAGAAGATAGACCAGTATCTAATAAGGTCGATATCAACTTGGTATTTCCGAATGAAAATCAGCCCCGCAAAATGTTTGATGAGGACAAACTTCGAGAACTTGCCGGTTCAATCGCCTTGCATGGGGTTTTGCAACCATTAGCCGTGCGCCGAAAGGGTAATGGATATGAGATCATAGCGGGAGAACGACGCTGGCGCGCATCGAAACTCGCAGGACTAAAAGAAGTTCCAGTTTATATCGTTGATTGCAATGACAGCAATGTGATGACGCTGGCTCTGATAGAAAACCTGCAAAGATCAGATTTAAACCCAATAGAAGAGGCTGAAGCTATGCGCAACTTGATGATAACCTGTGAGTGTCGACAGGAGGATTTAGGGACGATGCTGTCTAAAAGTCGAAGTTATGTTACCAATGCTTTAAGATTATTGTCTCTTCCTCCGAGAGTGCGCGAACTTATACGTGACGGAAGATTGACAGCTGGACATGCTCGAAATTTGATCGGAGTGCAAAATGCGGAAGAAGTAGCTAATTTAGCTGTTGAAAATAATTGGAATGTACGACAACTTGAAATGGCTATGAAAGATATAAAAGCTGGATCTATGCAGCCAAATATGCCTATTCATGGCGCTCTACCGAAAACAAATGCAGGAACACCAATTGATATGGGCGAAAGCAGTGAATCTATGGATATCGCTATACGCGTCGCGGAGGCACTTAAAGTCGAGACTAAACTCAAGGTTACCAGAAAGGGCGGAGTATTCACACTTATATGCAAATCATGTGAAGAACTAGAAGAGTTGGTGGAAAAGCTGGTTTCGTTAGGAGAATAGAGCAAATTGCTAAAAATAGACCGACGCCGAATGCTTGGAGGTGTCGTGTCGACTAGAGCAATTTGCCTGTTTAGATAATCGGAACATCTCTTAACTTCAGTCCATTAAAGATGATCTGGCCTGGTAATCGCAAATCCACACTACGTACTTCATTTCTGTTTAATTTATTGTTCTTTATTAGCGTATCTAAAGTGGCAAGTGTATCTGCTACATTAGTTTCAGGTAATTTGACTTTTACTCCGGCGACTGTAAGATTCCAGCGACGCTCACGAATATATGACAGGGCATCTAATCTAGCCATAATATCGCTAAATTTTGCTATTTCATCTAGAATTTTATAAACAGACTTATTCGCATTTGTACCCGACACTAGCGGCAAACCGGTCGGTTTCACAGAGACCTCCTCAATAAATTTTCCGTCCCTATCTATCAAAATGGATTTTGTATCATGTTGATAAACCGCTATTGGTTGCGTTTCTTCAATCTCTATTTTGATAATGTTTGGCAAATTCTTTTTTACGATAGCTTGTTTTATCCAAGAGATGCCGGTTATTCGATCATACATTTCATTGCTCGAGACGCTAAATATCGAATCATTTATATTCATTGCTATTTTAGCCATTATTACCTTAGCTACTCTAGGTGAAGCTCCAGAAATATCAATTTTTGCCAAGTTAAAACCAGAATTTCTTGCGATTTTCTCATAGGTCGTGCTATACAAATTTCTTATAAAGTATCTCGAACAATATAAGCTCAGAGTGACAATAATAAAAACCACCATGTATAGTAAAATTTTCGGCTTTGCTCGTTTCTTAGTCATTTTTATTCTGCTCCTCTCAGCTTCTCTGCTTGATCGTTTTCGATAAGTTTGTCAATTATCTCATCAAGAGCTGAGCCGTCCATTATCTTGTCAATTTTATACAAAGTTAAATTTATCCTATGGTCTGAAACACGCCCTTGCGGAAAATTATAAGTTCTAATGCGCTCCGACCTATCCCCAGTACCTACCTGCGTCCGCCTATCAGCTGAGCGAGAAGATTCCTGTTTCATGCGTTCGTTCTCATATATTTTTGCACGCAAAATTTTCATAGCTTTTGCCTTATTTTTATATTGAGAACGCTCATCTTGAACGGCGACAACGGTTCCTGTGGGGATGTGCGTTATTCTCACTGCGCTATCTGTTTTGTTTACATGTTGCCCCCCTGCTCCAGACGCGCGATATGTATCTATCTGCAGATCTTTTTCCTCGATATGCACATCAACTTCTTCGGCTTCGGGCAAAACGGCAACTGTAGCTGCTGAGGTATGTATTCTGCCGGATGCCTCGGTTTCAGGCACACGTTGTACACGGTGTACTCCAGACTCAAATTTAAGTCTGGAAAAAACCCCTTTCCCCGATATAGAAACGCTGGCTTCCTTTATTGCTCCGATGCCACTTTCTGAAAATTCTAAAACCTCGAATTTCCAGCCATGCGCTTCTGCATACATTTCATACATCCTAAACAAATCTGCAGCAAATAGTCCCGCTTCATCTCCGCCGGTTCCGGCGCGTATTTCCAAAATAGCGCCTTTCTCATCATCGATATCTTTTGGTAGCAGAAGTATCTTTATCTTTTGCTCAATATTCGCAATTTCTGACTTTAGCTCAGGAATTTCTTCTTCCGCCATATGTTTTATTTCAGCATCATCGGAATTTGTGACGAGATCAGTAGTATCGTTTAGTTCCTTTTCTTTTGCAAAAAGTAGACGTACTTCCTTTGCTATTTCTCCTAAATCCGAAAACTCTTTGGATAGCTTCGCATACTCTTTCGGATCGAATTCAGTTTGAGCATTCATTTTCTCACGTATCATTTCGTAATGATCGAGAATTGAGTTCAGCTTTTCTCTAAATGCATCCATTATTCTCTCATTAAAGAAGACAAAGTCTTGGAAATTAATCTTATATCCTTACCAAGATTTTCTACTATATAATCCCGATTGTTATAAACGCCCTGCGCCAAATCACTTAGAGACTTATCGATACCATCAAGTTTACGCAACATCTCGCTCCAAACAGTTTCGTTTACTTTTTTTGTCATATTGCTCAATTCAAGTTGCCCTGCACCAAGCGTCTGAACTAAATCTTGGTGTTTTAGCACAGCATCAGCTAATTGAGAAATCTTGTTGGAAAATTCTTTTTGCATACTCATTAAAGTTATGCGATTTCCCTCAAACTCCTTCAGCTGATTTTGAAAGGCATATATCATTTCAATTGTCTTTTCCAATAACCCCATGGAAAAAATTTGTCCGTGGTAGTCGCTCGCTTCCCTCTCTAGGGTTGATAAACTTATCGTACGCTTTGTTATCCACTCCTCTACCTTATACAAAAAGTTAGCAGCGACTTGCTTTTGGTTGACGTTTAAAAAACCTAGTATCAATGAACCAGATAATCCCAAAAGCGAACAACCAAAGGCTATGCCCATGCCTGAAAGTGGGATTTTTAAACTATCTTTCAGCTTTGCAAAAGACTCAGTTGCATCTGCCTGATCAATCCCAAGATTATCGATAATATTTGCAACATTTCCTATGGTTTGAGACAAGCCCCAAAAAGTTCCAAACAGTCCCAAAAAAATAAGTATCCCCGAAAGATATTTAGGAAGCGCTCCGCAGTCATCTACACGTTTTTCCACGCTCCACATAACAGAATTCAATTTAGATTGCGAAGCCAGCTTATTTGCTCGAGAGATATATAACGAAATCGGGGAGAGCAGCTTTAATTGATCTATCTCGTTTTTGTTCAGTTTCTCATATGAGATTAAATTTGAATACTCCTTATCGTATAAGAAAATTCGCCTATAGATAAAAATAATTCCAGAAAGGAAACAAGTTAGTATTATCGAGTTAATCTGTATATTGTATACAAAAGCGTGTTTTAAGTTATCAAATAGAATATATGCAACGACAGCAATGAACAATAAAAATATTGAAATACGCACAACACATTTTCTAGCAGAAAGAAGTTTCACAAGCAATCTCACTCCAAACCTCATTTTTTCATGTTACAACATGTTAAGCTTGATTTCTACCACCTCTTCTATTGGGGGGTGTCCCAGTTCAAATAGAACTTAGACAATCTTTTGTTGCGCGCGGAATAACAAATTTGTACAATGGACGTAAAGGAGAGGTGGCCGAGAGGCTGAAGGCAGCGGTTTGCTAAACCGTCATACGGGCGTAAACCCGTATCGGGGGTTCGAATCCCCCTCTCTCCGCCAGTGTTTGATTGAACAAGATGAGTCTCCTGAACTATACTTGGGAATATACTCCAAATGGATAAGGCTGTGCTGGGAGATATGTGGGCTAGAGGGGTTATATTCCTTTATAAATCTCATGAGTTCTCTTCTTGCACCTGCGATGGTATCTTCAGTGAGATCATAGTAAAATTCCTCTCTAAAGATCCTATTGCTATGTTCGACGTTCCAATCTATTAGCTCGCTTTAAGTTATCTCACGTGCCCGCAGGCCAACTTTTGTCTCATATGTTATGAACTTATACAGACAAAAAAAATTTTGACACAATCAAGCGTTCGAGATAACATATATTCAACTCGGTTGGTATAGAGCCGGGGGAGTAGCTCAAC